>CAJTOV010000014.1 GCA_910577765.1 uncultured Lachnospiraceae bacterium | reverse complement strand
GCCTCGTTCTTTAAGAACAGCTCATGCTCGTAAGCCTGCATCTCCTGGCCGCCCTTGACTACCACTTCCTTCAGATCTGCCGGAAGCGCATCAAACTGGGCCTTGCCCATGGCGATGTACACCCATGCCCGCAGATGCTCGGAACGGATCACATAATCCTGCACCTCGTAGAAGGAGCTGTTCTGGATCATGGCCAGGGGGTTCTCCTGGCCCTCGATGGTGCCCTGCTGAAGGCTGGTGAATACCTCTGCCAGTGCCATGGGGGTGGGCTTGGCGCCTACTGCCTCGAAAGCAGCCACGGTCATGGCAGACTGGGGAGTACGGATGACAAAGTTGTTCATGTCAGCCGGGGAAGTAATCTTCTTGTTGGAGGTAATGTTGCGGGGTCCGCGGGTGTAGTAGCCCAGAACCTTCATACCGCACTTTTCCATAAGATCCTCCAGCTCCTTGCCCACCTCGCCCGTAAGAACGGCTTCCATGTGGGCATCGCTCTGGATCAGGTAAGGCATACCGATGATGCCCAGATCCGGCTGGTAGGTCTGCATGGACTCGCCGGTAAAGGTAATGTCGCATCCGCCCTGGGTCAGGATGGACTGGATCATGTCCACCTCGGTGCCCAGCTGGCTGCTGGGATATACATTGACTGCAATCCGGCCGCCGGACTCTGCTTCCACATACTCTTTGAACTTCAGCGCACCCTGGTGCCAGGAATCCCGCTCGTCATTGATGTGGCCGATATTGATCTCAAACTCGGCTTTGCCGCCGGAGGAGGAGGCCGCCGTGGTCTCCCCACTGCCACTGCCGCCGGCCGGTGCCGCTGTGGTAGCTGTGGTACTGGAGCCGCCGCCGCAGGCGGTCAGGGACATGGCCATAGCCGCAGCAAGCAGTAAAGCAACTGGTTTTTTGTTCAATTTCATAGTCTTCTTCTCCCTTTCTTTGATTGTTTTCCTTAACGCAGTCTTTGCAGGAAATTAACATCATGTTAATATACTGCCATATAAGTGCATTTATCTCAATATCAATTTTCACCAGTTTGTTTCAAACATTTTTATGTATATTGCACAATACATCCTGATTTTTCCCGGTTTTATACCGGATTCATCTTCATTTTGTCTTGATTTTTGTGAATATTTTGTTGTATTTTTACAAATACATATAAAATATCAATTCCTTCTTTTCCCGGATTCTGAACTTGTCTTAACAGTAATTTAACAGACATGCCCAAAAAAAGACCTGGAAAGATCCAGAAATATGCGAAAAATCAAGAGAAACAGCCGAGCTAATATATTAATCCATCAGTAAAACGGTTCCGGCTCCCCTGAACGGTTACCGGCCGCTATGGTTCTCTCCTGCCCTTCAACGGAAAATTCCGCCCAGGTCAGTCCGCAAAATATTCGGGGAATGCCTCCATGGTCCGCTGGAAGTCCAGCAGAAACCGGCCCAGATGGCTGTGGCAGAACTTCTGGATATCCACGTCCCCGGGAATCCCCAGCAGAAGATAATAATAGAGAATATTGTGGTGGGCCTGAAGCGTCTTCAGATCCACGGTATTCACCAGGGTATCCAGGTAGCGGACCCGGTCATAGTGGGAATTCAGCGCATGCATGGCCTCCCAGATCCGGTCCCGGCTGCTGAAGGTATACAAAAGCCGGTGCATCCGGTCGTCCAGGTCTAAAAACTGGTCCGTAGACGGCTCCGGGCCTGCCAGAAGCTCCTCCTGCTGCCTGAGATTCTCCCGCACCAGGACCATCTGCTCCCGGGAAAGACTGCCTGCAATCTCACCGATGATGGCGGCCTCCAGAATCTGGCGCATGAAAAAGCCTTCCTTCACCAGGTTCAGGCTGATACAGCTGACCTTACTGCCCCGCTGGGGAAGAATGTCCACCAGGTCTTCATTCTTCAGAAGGATCAGGGCTTCGTGAACCGGAGTCCGGCTCATGCCCAGAAGCTCGCTTAAATCCCCTTCGCTTAAGACCTCGCCCGGCTTCAGATTCAGCATCATAATATTCTTCCGCAGAATCCGGTAAGCATAATCCCGGCTGCTTTCATCCGCACTGCGCTTATCCGTCACCTCAAATGCCATTAGACTGCTCCTCTCTGCTTACTGGGGTAGGACAAAATAATCCGGGTACCGCCTGCAAAGCTCCTCTTTCTCCACCTGGTGTCTGGCCAGATGCCGGGTCATCACCAGCTCCGCCAGCTCCCCGTCCTGCTTCTCTATGGCATACAGGATGTTCTCATGGTCGTTGAGGGTCTTGCTGTTTAAGGAGGTCTGCAAAGACAGGGCCCGGAGGCGGTCAAAATGGATCATCTGTCTGTGGACCACCTGATAGGTCCGCAGCCTGCCTGCCGCCTCGAAGATCAGTCTGTGGAATTCGTTGTCCAGCTCCATCAGAAGGGCATAGTTCTCCCCTGGTATGGCCTGCCGGTACAGATGTACATTGTGCTGCAGGCGTTTTCCGTACTCCGGGGAAAGTCCCTGGCTGCACACCTGGCGCAGCACGGCTGCCTCCAGGGTAAGTCTCATAAACCGTGATTCCTCAATCAGGTCATAGTCAATCCTGGTAATGTAGCTGCCCCGCTTGGGCAGAATCTCCACCAGCTCCAGCTTGCTAAGCTCAATCAGGGCTTCCCGGACCGGCGTGCGGGACAGGTTCATCAGCACGGACAGTTCGTTCTCGCTGACTGCGCTTCCCGGCGCCAGCTCCAGACGGATAATATTATCCATCAGCACCCGCACTGCATAGGTTCTTGCATTCTCTTCCGGCAATTTATCTAGTAATTTCATGGCTCCCCCGCATAGTTTTGTCCGGCTTGCCATAAGCCGCGGCAGTACATGTGCACATTGCAGACGGCTTATGGCAGAATCCTTAGATTCATTGTAACATTTTACGGGGTGGCTGTCTAGTATATTAATGAACTAGGCCAGATACTTTTTCAAAGTAGCCCGCACAGCGCCCGGTCCTGCGATCTCCTCCAGGAACATGGCTTCCACCTTGTCGCCGATGCCTGCCTCATAAAGGTCGATACCGAAAATATTGGCATTGGAAAGAATGGCCTTTAACTGGCCGGTGTAAGTCTCGGGCTTTCCTACCACGATTCCTTCCACGGCTTTGGTCAGCTGGGGAACCATGGGGTCTGCGGACAGCTCAAAGGCTTCGCCCTTGTCATCCACAGCCAGCAGGTATCTGCACCAGCCTGCGATGGCCAGAGGAATGGCAGTCAGCTTCTTTGCGTCGCCGTATTTGGCCACATAGGACTTGATGGTCTCGCCGTAACGGATTCCTACCTTCTGGGAAGTGTCCGTGGCAATCCGCTGGGGCGTATCCGGCATAAAGGGATTGGGAATCCGTACATGAATTACCTCGTCTACAAAGTCTACCGGAGACAGAATCCCGGGATCTGTCACCACAGGCATACCCTCCACCGGGCCGATCTCATGAACCAGCTTCTTAAGCTCCGCATCCTTCATCTCGTCTGCGATCAGGGTATAACCCAGGACGCAGCCGTACACAGCCAGGGCCGTATGCAGCGGATTCAAGCAGGTGGTCACCTTCATGCGCTCCACCTTGTTAACCGTGTCACGGTCTGTCATGTAGACTCCTGCCTTCTCAAGGGCCGGGCGTCCGTTGGGGAACTTGTCCTCAATCACCAGGTACTGGGGACCCTCCGCATTGACAAACGGTGCGATATAGGTCTTTTTGGAGGTGATCACCGGGTCCATATCCTCCACCCCTGCTTTTTTCAGCTCCTGGCACACGGAATCTGCCGGTCTTGGGGTGATCTTGTCGATCATGGACCAGGGGAAGGATACCTGGGTATCGTCGGACAGCCAGGCCACAAAGTCTGCGTCCACATATCCCTTCTTCTCCCATTCCTTTGCCATGGTCACGATGGAGCCCTGAAGCTTCTCCCCGTTGTGGGAGCAGTTGTCCATGGACACTACGGCCAAAGGTGCCTTGCTGGTCTGGTAGCGCTCATAAAGCAGGGCACAGACCACTGCCATGGCAGCTCCGGGCTTTGCCGGGCCATTGTCAATGTCTGCCTGGACAAAGGGGAAGAAGCTGCCGTCTGCGCTCTTAAGCGCATAGCCCTTTTCCGTGATGGTGAAGGAAATCATCTGGAGACCCGGATTGGCAAAGATCTCTTTGAGACGGTTCCACTCTGCCTCGTCCGTGGACTGGGCCTTGACAGCCTCGGTCAAAGAGCCGATGACTTCCTTGTCCGTGGAGCCGTCTGCCTTCAGGGTCACAGCCAGCACCAGGTTGTCGTAGGGCTTGTAGATCTTGTCAATGACATCAAAGTCAAAGGTCTCCACGCAGGTGATGCCCTTTTTCATCTCCCCTTCCTGGATCAGCCGGTCTGCCAGACCGCCGATAAAGATACGGAAAATATTGCCGGCACCAAAATGCACCCACACCGGTGCTTTCCTGGTTTCCTCCGCCACATGCTCCACGTCATATGCCGGAAGCCTGATCCCGGCTGCCTCCCAGGCAGCGGTATCCTTTAAGCCCGCTAATGTCAGTTTCATCTTTATTCCTCCATTCTGTGCAGGCTTCCCCGCACAATCTACTTCTGCTTCTTAAAATACTGCGGATAATTTTGCCGGATGGTCCCTTCATCCACCTGGTAGCGTTTCAGGTGGGTCTCCATCCGTCCGGCTGCCAGCTCCGGGTCATTGTCCCGGACCGCCTCGAAGATTCTGATATGTTCCTCCATCCATTTGTGTTCCTTCACCGCACTGATGGCCAGATTCCGTACCCGGTCAAAATGAATGGTAAACCGGTCCATCATCTCATAGGCCTGCCGCTTGTTTGCGATCCAGAAAAGCATCCGGTGGAACTCATTGTCCAGCTCCAGCATTTTCTCTGCCGAAGGATTCTGGTGGTAGAACTTCTGGAGACTGATGTTGCCCTCAAGCTGCTCCAGCTGCTCCGGTGTGATCTGCCCGCAGACCTGCCGCACCACCGCCACCTCCAGAACGCTCCGGATGAACCGGGCTTCCTCCACCAGATTGTAATCAATGAAGGAAACCATGGTTCCCCGCTGGGGATAGATTTCCACGATCTTCACCTTGGCCAGCTCCAGAAATGCTTCCCGCACCGGTGTCCGGGACAGGCTCATCTCTGCCGCCAGCTCCCGGTCGCTGATAATGGACCCCGGCTCCAGCTCCAGACGGATGATATTATCCTTCAGTACACGCATGGCATAATCCCGCCCGGATTCCCCGTTGAGCCGTTCTGCAATATGCATTCTGCCTGCTCCTATTTCGCCTTCTCCATCTTGTCAATGGCTTCCCAGAGTCCTTCCAGATACTCGGCGCCCAGTGCCCGGTCATAGAGGCCGTAGCCGGGACGTGCCACCTCATCCCAGATCATTCTGCCATGGTCAGGACGGACATATACATCCTTGGGGCAGGTATCGTAGATGGCCTTTATGATGGCGAACATATCCAGGTCGCCGGTGCGGGACAGATGTGCCGCCTCACGGAAACGGCGGTAGCCCAGGAACTTGACGTTGCGCACATGGAGGCAGGCAATCCGGTCCATCTCACCGAAGTGGCGGATAATGGAAGGAATGTCATTCTCCGGGTTGGAGCCTAAGGAACCGGTGCACAGGCACAGGGCATTGGCCGGTGAATCATGAAGGGCCACGATCTTGTCGAAATCCTCCTGGCTGTGGGAGATACGGGGAAGGCCGAAGATGGGCCATGCCGGATCATCGGGATGTACAGCCATCTTAATGCCCACTTCCTCACATACCGGAATCACCTTGTCCAGGAAGTACTTGTAGTTCTCGCGGAGAATATCCGGGGTCACGCTCTCATACTGCTTTAAGGTCTTCTCCAGTTCCGCCAGACGCTCCGGCTCCCAGCCGGGAAGGCTGAATCCGTTGCTGTCCTCTGCGGTCTTTCTCACCACATCCAGGGGAGACATGGTACCCAGCTCTGCCTCGTCAAAGTACAGGCTGTTGGAACCGTCCTCCTCGATCTCACGGGCCAGGTCGGTACGCAGCCAGTCCAGAACCGGCATAAAGTTGTACACGATCACCTTGATGCCGAACTTGGCCAGGTTGCGGATGGTGGTAATGTAATTCTCAATGTACTGGTCCCTGGTGGGCAGACCCATCTTGATATCCTCATGGACATTGACGCTCTCGATGACTTCGCACTCAAGGCCGGCTGCATGGACCTCATCCACATAGGCCTTGATCTCGTCCTCGGTCCACACCTCTCCGGCTGCCTTGTAATCCAGGACTCCCATCAGTCCGGTCATGCCCGGGATCTGCTTGATCTGCTTCAGGGAGATGGAATCACTGTTGGACCCATACCAGCGGAATGTCATTTTCATAGTATTCTTCCTCCTTTTTGTGTTGCCGCAGGCATCCGGCTCCTGTCTGCCAGGCTCTGCGGTATCATCCATAGAACCGGCGGGAAGGCCCATTCCCGACCTCTGCCGTTTTATGGTGTTACTGGTTTCCAGGTAAGCTTATTGTACCATACAAGTTGAACCTGGTCAACTAATATATTACTTATTTTTCCGGTTTTTCGTGTTTTTTTATAAATGCACGTGAAAAAATACGAAGATTTTGCAATTTACGACAAGATTTTTTCAGGATATCGTTTCGGCACTGGAATTTTACCGTTATTATTCACAGAGAAAACGGTTTTCATACATGAAGCGCCCCGGAGGCCTTATGCACTGAAACAGGAGACGGCAAAAAAGACCGGTCTTCTGCAAAACCTCAGGAGAATCCTGTGTTCTGCAAAAAACCGGTCTTTGAAACATACTCTTTGCGAAGCCGTATGTCCCGGACATCTTACAACGAAATCCCGCCCCGGGCCCGGGCCTGCCGGTCTTTTACCGACTGGATCACCGGCACCAGGAAGATGGCTACGATTCCTCCGGCAAAGCCGTTATTATAGAGGTTCATGCCCCCATAGACAATTCCCACGTTCAGGGCTACCGACGAGTGAAGGAATCCGGCCAGAAGGCCTGCCACCACACCGAATTCCCCGGCAATGGGAGCCAGGGTCGTGGACAGAAGCAGGGCCAGGGTGGCGGAAGGGTCCGTAATGGACCAGAGCTTGGCCTGACCGGCCAGCCAGACTCCCATCATCACCGGCGCAATGTTGCGGACGGTCTTTCCCGTAGCGCTGAACCCCACCACCGTAAAGATGCCTCCGATGGTAGGACCGTTGATATCCGCCCCTACGGCCAGCAGAAAGAAGGTGACAAACAGGCCGTTGACTCCCATATTGATCATGGTGGCACAGCCCCCTTCGCTGACCAGGTAGTCGGTTCCGCCGCAGCCCCGGGACTTGAGAATATTCTTATAGTGCTCCAGGGGATGGTCACCCAGTATCAGGCCTGCCACGATCATCCCCGCAAACAGGATGGACAGGATCACCGCAAACAGCCGGTTCCCTCCCGTATACCAGATCAGCCGGGATTCCACGGAAAATCCGAAGGATTTGAACAGGGATACGACCACCGTGGCAATGATGCCTCCGGCAAAGCCTACATTATAAAGGGAATAGCCTTTGTGGGCATAGTGGACGTGGGTGGAAAGGGGCGGCAGCACAAAGCCGATGATGATTCCCGTCATCACACACAGCCCTACCCGCACCGCGAAAGGGGTATGTTCGATATGCATCAGCTGGGTGATGATCGGGGAAAGGCTTGTCCCATAGAGTCCGATATACAGATATCTTCCCGGAGGGGACTTATGGTATTCCGAATACAGAAATACACCCAGTAAGATCAGCCAGATATTCAGAAGATTCTTTCCAAACAGCGAGAAGCCGAACATCAGGCATACGGATGTGATGGTATGTCCCGACATATCCATCGTGGAAAAGTAGATGAGCCCGATGCTGGCCAGAGCCAGAAGCCCTGCATTGACAAAGGCCGCACCGATACCGCCCACTACAAAATAATCCGTAATCAGAAAATCCGGCTCCCGGACAATCCGGATCAGTCCCTCCACAATGCTGCCAAAGGGCTGGAGGGCAAATCCCCAGCCGATAAAGTACAGCGGAATCATGGCCAGAAACAGAAACTGCTGCTTCCGGCCTGTCAGATTCATGGACTCCTTGAGTTTCTTAACCCCCATACATTCACACCTTTCCTGCTTATACACCTCCGGGAGCTCACAAAATCAGGTGCGGTGAGACTCCGGGAGTACATACTTATATTTCTGCGTTCCGTACCCAGGCTACGCCAGAAGTGCCGTCACTCCAAAATACGAAAGCACAATCACTCCCAGAATGATCCGGTAGTATCCGAAGAAGCTGAAACTGTTGCGCCGGATATATTCCATCAGGAATTTGATGGAGTACACGGACACCAGGAATGCGATCACCATCCCCAGAACCAGATAAAGGACCTCCATGCCGGTAAAATGGAAGCCGAACTTCACCAGCTTCACCAGGCTGGCCCCGAACATCACCGGGACTCCCAGGAAGAAGGAGAACTCAGCCGCAGCTCCCCGGGAGCAGCCAAGGATCATGGCTCCCAGAATGGTGGAGCCGGACCGGGACGTCCCCGGAACCAGGGACAGCACCTGGAACATACCGATGTAAAGGGCTGTCTGGAAGGAAATCTGGTGGACCCGCTGGACCTGGAATTCCACCCCCTGGTTGCGCCGCTCCACCACCAGGAACAGAATCCCATAGAGGATCAGGGTGGCTGCCACCACATAGCCATTGTACAGATGGGCATCCATCCAGTCGTCGAACAGAAGGCCGAAAACCCCAGCCGGCACGCAGGCCACCACGATCTTCATCCAGAGCTGGATGGTCAGCTGCCGCTGTTTGGGCGATTTGCCGGAATCAAAAGGATTCAGCTTCTGAAAATACAAAAGCACCACTGCCAGAATGGCGCCAAGCTGGATCACCACCCGGAACACACTGCGGAAATCCTCCGTCACATTCAGGTGGATAATCTCGTCCACCAGAATCATATGGCCTGTGCTGCTGATAGGCAGCCATTCGGTGAAGCCCTCCACAATTCCCAGAACCAGCACCTTTAATATCTCAATCATGTCATTGATCTCCCCTTCTGCCGCAGGGCAGCCGCCGCTTCCATACCAGCCCGGGGCCGGTACGTTTCCGGCTGCTGCCGGAGCTTATATGCATCATTCTGTATTATCACACATTGTCAATCTGCCAGTCAATGGGCTCCAGCCCGTTGGCCTCCAGATACCGGTTGGTCTGGCTGAAAGGCCGGCTGCCGAAGAAGCCGCTGGATGCGGAAAACGGACTGGGATGGGGCGCCTCTAAAATCAGGTGCCTGGGATTGTGCAGCATGGATTTCTTCATCCTGGCCGGACGTCCCCAGAGAATAAACACCATGGGCCGGTCTTGCTCTCCCAGAATCCGTATGGCTGCATCGGTAAATTCCTCCCAGCCCATATTCCGGTGGGAATTGGCTGCGTGGGCCCGGACGGTCAGCACCGTATTCAGAAGCAGAACCCCCTGTCTGGCCCATTTTTCCAGATAACCGTTGTTTGGGATCGTACAGCCCAGGTCATCGTGAAGCTCCTGGTAAATGTTCACCAGGGACGGGGGCACCGCCACATCCGGCTTCACGGAGAAGCTGAGACCGTGGGCCTGGCCTACATTGTGGTAGGGGTCCTGGCCCAGAATCACCACCTTCACCTGGGAAAGAGGGGTGAATGCAAAGGCATTGAATATGTCATTGGCATCCGGGAATACCCGCCTTGTCTCGTATTCGTGTTTCACTGTCTCGTAAAGCTTCTTATAATATGGCTTTTTAAATTCCGCACTTAACGGCTCCAGCCAGTCATTGGTAATGGCTCCCATGGTCTTGTCCTTTCTTCTTGTAGTGCTGTGCCGCCCGTCCCGGTATCCACTTCCGGGTGACCGACGGAAGCTTTTTGACATCCGGGCCGGAGCACCGGCCACTGCCGCCTACAGCCTCACCGGAACTCCCCGGCCCCGCAGATACCCCTTCAGATCCATAATCTCCAGCTCTTTATAATGGAAGAGAGACGCTGCCAAAGCGGCATCTGCCTTCCCCCCGGTCAGGGCATGGTAGAAATGTTCCTTAGTCCCGGCGCCGCCGGAGGCGATCACCGGCACGGTCACACTGTCCGCCACCAGGGCAGTCAGCTCTGTATCATAGCCTGCCTTTGTGCCGTCGCAGTCCATGCTGGTCAGGAGAATCTCCCCGGCTCCCAGCCGGTCTGCCTTCATGGCCCACTCCACCGCGTCCAGACCGGTGTCGATCCGGCCGCCGTTCTTGTATACATTCCACCCGGAACCGTCCGGGCGGCGTCTTGCGTCAATGGCCACCACCACACACTGGCGGCCGAACCTGTCTGCTGCGTCGGAGATCAGCTCCGGGGTATTGATGGCAGAGGAATTGATGGAGATCTTGTCTGCTCCTTCCCGCAGAAGCCTGCGAAAGTCCCCTGTGGTGCGGATGCCGCCGCCTACGGTAAAGGGGATGAACACGGTCTCCGCCACCCGCCGCACCATATCCACCACGGTCTCCCGGTCATCGGAGGAAGCGGTGATATCCAGAAATACCAGCTCGTCAGCCCCGGCTGCATCGTAGGCCCTGGCAATCTCCACCGGGTCCCCGGCGTCCCGCAGGTTGACGAAATTGACCCCCTTTACTACCCTTCCATTATGTACATCCAGGCATGGGATGATTCTTTTTGTAAACATATGCTGCTCCTGTCCTTTGTATGTTACGATTTATGGCCTGCTGCACAAGGCCAGAAACACAACACTTTATGAAATGATACATGCTTCCGGTCTTATAAGTCCAGAAAGTTTTTCAAAATGCGGAGCCCTGTCTGGCTGCTCTTCTCCGGATGAAACTGGCAGGCCATCACATTGCCCGCCTCCACGGCCGCGTGAATCCGGGTACTGTACTGGGTGGCAGCCGCCACCTGGTCCTCATCCTCTGCTTTCAGATAGTAGGAATGGACAAAATACACATAAGCTCCCTGTGCAATGCCTGCAAACAGCCGGGAATCCGGGCGGATCTTTAGACTGTTCCAGCCCATGTGGGGAATCTTAAGGCCCGGACAGTCAGGAATCCGCAGGATCTTTCCTTTCAGAATGCCAAGCCCCTCCACACCTTCACTCTCTTCGCTGGATTCAAAGAGAAGCTGGAGGCCCAGGCAGATGCCCAAGAATGGCTTTCCGCCTGCCGCC
This sequence comes from uncultured Lachnospiraceae bacterium, assembly GCA_910577765.1. GTDB lineage: Bacteria > Bacillota > Clostridia > Lachnospirales > Lachnospiraceae > Brotaphodocola. The sequence goes on along the minus strand of CAJTOV010000014.1, from coordinate 31,281 downwards.
ACCTGGCGGATCACCTCCACCAGTCCATACTGGTGAAGCCTGTCCATGGCATCCCCAAAGGAACCTACACCCGGCAGAATCACCCGGTCAGCCCCCAGAATGGTCTTTGCATCCCTGGTAATCAGCGGCGTGTCTCCCAAAGCCACAAGGGCCTTCTCCACACTGCGCAGATTGCCTGCGTCGTAATCAATGATTGCAGTCATGGGGCTCTCCTTCCGATTACTCTTTATGTACCTTGCGGGAACAGTTCAAGGTTACCAGAACGGTTACACTGCGTTGGTACTCTCTAAAGTGTTACTTCTCTATAACTTTAACACAATTTTTAGGAATGCTCAAGATATTGTTGTCTGGAAAACTTATAAAACGTAACCGTTCGGTAACAGATAGGTCTGCGCGTTCACCGCGCTGACCGTTATAATTCCAGAATCCATTCCACGGAATTCTCTCTCACACTGTCTGCCCGTCCGGCCAGCTCCCCGGCAATCTGTGGAAGCCTGCCGTGGACCCGGATTAAGCGGGACTTCTGGTTGGCACAGGCGGTCCGCTCAAAGGGGAAGCGGATCACCGACGGATTCCGGAAACCTACCCCCAGCTCCAGAATGAGAAGCTTCTGGTTCCAGGTTCCGGACAGCCACCGGGTAAAGCGGTTCCACTGGGGCAGGTAGCCTTCTTCAATATAAGTGTCTGCCTCCATGGTGTTGCCGGTCAGGGGCGCACCGCAGTGGGGGCAGATATCATCCGGGATTTCCCCCGGCTCCCAGATATCTTTGGTGCAGGACCGGGAGCACTGGCGCCAGGTCTCATTGCCGCAGGGGGCCACGATCCGGAGCTGCCTGGTATCGGCAGGCTGCTTTACCGGAGGAAATATCTTGTCCATCCGGGCCAGAAGCTCAGGGTCTGCGGCGCAGGAAAAGGCGGGCTCTTCCTGAATCTTAAGGGAAGCCACCAGCTCTGTGGTACTGCCAAGCCTTGTGGTATAGATCCTGGCGTCTGTGGCCATGGTGACGATGAAATAGTCCTTGTCTTTCAGAAGCTGGTACAGGGCATCATAGGCACAGAGAATCCGGTTCTGCTTTTCCTTATCCTGGTCCGGGAGGATCTGCCATTCTTCCCCAATGCCTATGAGGATGTGGCTGGCTGAGGCGAGTCTGGTCTGGATGGATGGGGATGGATTGTGTATTTCCATGGGTTGGGTGCTCCTTTCTGTTCACTGGGTCTGCTGTCCTGCCAGGGAAACGGGTGATCAGACAGCCTGGCAGATTTCAAACAAGTTTATTATAATGCATTCCTATGCATAGGTCAAATGCGGAAACCTTTGAGACGGCGCATCCTCCTGTAGGAAAAACACCTGCCGGAAACATCGGTTGTCCATTGAGGAATCCGTTTTTTTCTGTTATACTGTATTTGAAAAAAGGTTGATGTGGAGGTGCATATGCAGATTTCAAGCAGATTTACCATTGCGGTTCATGTCCTCATCTGTATTGAGATATTTAAGCATGACCATAAAGTAACCAGTGAGCTTCTGGCATCCAGTGTCAATGTGAATCCGGTTGTCATCCGGCGGCTGCTCCAGCAGCTAAAGAAGGCCGGGATTGTCAGCGTGGTGCGGGGCAGCGGAGGGGCGGATGTGGCGCGTCCCCTGGACAGGATTACCCTGTTAGACATATACCATGCGGTGGATTGTGTGGAGGATGGGGAGCTTTTTCATTTTCACGAAAATCCCAATCCTCTCTGTCCGGTGGGGAAGCATATTCATTCGATTCTGGATGTGCGGCTGGAACATATTCAGGCGTCCATGGAGCGGGAGATGAAGGCGGTAACCATACAGGATGTGATGAATGACGCGCGGGTACTGATACCAGAGTGACCGGAGGGCGCTACAGAAGGGGTATCTCCCCGTGGCCACTATGTCTTCTTACGGTCAGCACGGCGAAGGCGCAGACCTGGCTGAACGGTCAGACCCACACCATGGAAAAATTTTAAAAATTTTAATGTAACTATTGACATTACAACGCGAATATGCTATAACCATTGTTGTATCTACTGTAGTTACAATCATAGCCAAATACCCGGCAGCAGGCTGACGGGGCATCAAACTTGCAGCCCAGCAGAACTGCGGGATATTTGACCCTCGCGGCAGCCGCCAGATGTGCATGCAGGCATGCCCACTTGCCTCGTTGCCCGCGGGCATAACCAGACAAACCTCCATGCGCCCACGTTTTAGATCGCCTGGGCGATGGAGCTGAACTTTCAAAGTAAACGGAGGTGTCCTATTATGGCAAATTTTAGTAAAGTAAGTGTTGCTTCTGATGCGAGAGTCGAGCTTCATGACCTGCTTTCCCTGACCGGGGCGGAGGTAAGTGTGAATCATCTTCCGGCCGGTGCCGGGGTACCCTTTGTCCATGCCCATAAACAGAATGAGGAAATCTATGGGATTCTTGAGGGAAAGGGGAAGGTGGTCATTGACGGGGAGACCGTGGAGCTTGCCGCCGGTGACTGGGTGCGGATCGCTCCGGCTGCCATGCGCCAGTTCTCTGCGGCAGCAGATACGGCCATGGGCTTTATCTGTATCCAGGTGAAGGAGCATTCCCTGGAAGGCTATACGAAGGATGATGCGGTGGTTGGCGTATAGCCTGCGGACAGGAGTGCCGCAAAATGGCCGGCTTTTGCAGCAGGGAGGAGAAATCCACGGGATATATATTCCGTTCTGCAAAAAGCCGGTCATCTTGCGGAGCGTCCTTTCTTTCGGTTTCCGGCTGCGGCAGCCGCCAGATCACCACAGGACATAGCCGTCTGGCAGACTGCTTCGCGCAAATACAGATTCTTTTCAATCATTTCCGGGAAAAATAATCTTAAACACGAAGAAGAAAATCACCATGGACACTCCGCCGGTAATCCCGGTTACCAGGATATTGTAGACGGCGGGACTTACGTATGCGGCGGCTATGGGCATCCACAGATTGTTGCATCCATTGCAGACCAGGGAAATGACCACCCACGCGGCCAGATACCAGACAGCCTGGTACACCACATTCCCGTGGCTTTTAAAGGTGATATTTCTCTGTAACGGAAAATTAATGCACTGGGCCAGGAAGGAGCCAGTCTCATAGCTGATGAAGTACCCCAGACCGCCCCCGATTCTTATGGCACCTGCCGCGTCTTTAAGAACCTGATATCCCAGAAGACTCCAGTTGAATTCTACGCCCAGAAGCTTTACCGGTATCTGGGGCCACATAAATTCCATACCCGCAAGCTCTTCTCCCAGAATCCCCGGCATAAACGTAAATACCAGATACTGAAAGACCGTGACACCTGCACTGAATATAAGAAAGTAAAAGATCTGGTACAGCCATTTTGCCAGCCCCGGATGTTTTCCTTCAAAGCTGTTCCAGGCGCTGTTCCGGCTTTCTGCGATTCCTGTCATGTTCTACCCACCCCGCCTTTTCTTGATTTTCTATACAATCTCACGGACCGTCAGGCTCCAGCCGCGTTCATCATAACCTCCATGTGCCCGGCATGGAACGCGCCACCTGCCAATGAAAATCCGGCGGGCGCATTTGACGTCCCTGATATAAGTTTCATCTGCTTCTATTGTTTAATCTCTTTTCAAATTCCCGGTTGGCTCCGGCATTGCGGAAATAGCCGCCCACGAGCTTTTCCAGGCCCCGGAAGAAATGCCCGTTGGCTGCCTCCACCATCCCCTCTGCCATCTCCATGCTGACCGCCCCACTGGTCATCTTGGCAATGCCCCGGAACGGCATATTGTAAATAAAGAGAATGTTCAGGTCCGGCTTGCCCTTTGCCTCGCTGCGCTTCTTTCTGGCGGTCAGACACCGCCACACCAGCCTGGCCAGGGGACTTTTGGCGTAATACAACTGACAGATGGCATCATTGAGCCCCAGCTTCCCGCCCCAGTGTCCGTCCGGAATGGGACGTCCCAGAAGCCGGGCGTATTCCTGTTTCATTACCTTCCGGATGTTTCCTGCATAATAATCAGGCAGTTCCTCCTGCCGGTATGGACTGATCTCTGTGGTGCCCGTTACCTGCAGGGTTCCGGTCAGGCGGATATCCGACACGCTGGCTCCCACCAGGATCCGGTAGGAACCGCCTTCGGTCTCCCAGCCTCCGGTCTTTTCATTCCAGTAGCGGAAGGTTCTGTCATCAAAGGGGATGAAGACTTCCCGGCTTTCTCCCTTTTTCAGAAATATCCTGGCAAAACCCTTTAACTCTTTCTCCGGACGGAACACCTTTGCGTCCGGCAGTCCCACATACATCTGTGCAACTTCGGCTCCGTCCATTTCTCCTATATTGGTAATGGTAAATGTGACGCCCTCTGCCGACAGTTCCATACCGGAATAGGCAAACCTCGTGTAGGAAAGCCCATGGCCAAAGGGATACTGCACCTCTGCTTTTGCCGTATCATAGTACCGGTACCCCACGAAAATACTTTCCCGGTACTCTGCGGTCCGCTCCCGGCTGGGGAAATACCGGAAGGCCGGAGTATCCTCCAGACGCAGTGGGTATGTCTCGTTTAAATGCCCGGAGGGATTGGCTCTTCCGGTCAGCAGATCCAGAAGGGCACCTGCACCTGCCTGGCCGGAGAGATATCCGTGGAGAATCGCCTTGCAGCAGGTGTGCCACGGCATCTCTATGGCAGAACCGCCGCTTAGGACGCCTACGATATTGGGATTCACCTGATACAGTTGCTCCAGAAGCCGGATCTGGTTTTCCGGTATCCGCATATGGCTCCGGTCCAGCCCCTCGGACTCGCTGAGTTCGTCCAGGCCGAAAGCGAAGATCACCACATCCGCCTGCCGGGCCTGCTCTGCCGCTTCTTTCCGCTGCTTTTCATCCGGCTGGCCGTTTCTCCTGTATCCCCGGGCCATGCCTGTCACCTGTAGACCGTAGTGCCCGATCATCTGTGCCAGGGTCTCCACCCTGGTGGGATTGACCATGGATGAGCCGGCTCCCTGATATCTGGGGGTGAAGGCAAAGTCGCCGATCAATGCCACACGTGCTCCGGGACCCAGAGGCAGGATGCCTTCCTCATTTTTCAGAAGCACGGCGCTTTCCAGGGCTGCTTTTTTTGCCAGTCTGTGGTGGGCTTTCCAGTCAAAGCCCCGGACCGGCCGTTGCCGTTCTTTCCGGCTCTCCGGCGTCCTCTTCCTTCCCAGGGTCAGGGCCGCATCCAGCAGATCATCCACACACTGGTCCAGTTCTTCCATGGTCAGAGTCTGATTCTCCACTGCCCGCAGGATCTGTCTGGCAGAATCCAGGCCCGGAGCCGGCATCTCCAGGTTGGAACCGGCTTTTACTCCCTTTACATGGTCATTGCTCCCGCCCCAGTCGGTGACTACAAAACCGTCAAAGCCCCATTCATCCCGGAGGATATCTTTCAGAAGATGCCGGTCTTCATTGGCATAGACCCCATTGATCTGATTATAGCTGCTCATCACGGATTTGGCATGGCCTTCCTTAACCGCGATCTCAAATCCGGTCAGATAAATCTCCCTCAGCGCACGCTCATCCACCACCGAATCCATGGACATCCGGCGCAGCTCCTGACTGTTGGCTGCAAAATGCTTCAGGCAGCCGTAGACCCCTTTCTTCTGAATCCCCCGGACATAAGCGGCAGCCATCTTGCCGGACAGATAAGGATCTTCGGAAAAATATTCGAAATTCCGGCCGCATAAGGGACTCCGTTTGATGTTCAGGCCCGGGCCCAGAAGAACATGGACCTCCATGGCCCTGGCCTCTTCACCCAGGGCTTCCCCAATCTCCTCTCCCAGCTTCTCGTTCCAGCTGTTAGCCACGGTTGCGGCTGTGGGAAAGCAGGTGGCTTCCAGGGAGGCATTGAGTCCTAAGTGGTCTCCGGCTCCTGCCTGCTTACGGACTCCGTGAGGCCCGTCGGACAAGAAAACGGAAGGGATTCCAAGATGCTTTATTTCTCTGGTTTCCCAGACCGACTTTCCGCTTAAGAAGGCCGCTTTTTCTTCCAGTGTCATCTGATCTATGAGTTCTTTATGCTTCATCTTCTTCTCCCTTCCTGCGGATATTTGTCCCAGATATTCTCTTTTCTCAAAGTTCTTTCTTCCGCCTCTGATATCCTTTCAGAATCATCACTTCCAGGACCACCAGTCCCAATGCCAGCACCGCATCCACTGCCATTGCCGCCTTCTTCCACCCTTCCATGCCTACATGTACATCCCCTCCGTCGTAGGCCCAGCTGCTTACCACCGTATACATGACATTCTTGCAGGCATTCCGCATCTGGCGGACTGAGGTGGGATGGGTGGGGTCTGCCACATTGTTCTCCGGCCCGTCGAAGGTGGAAAGCATGGCGTCTACCCCATTGGCAAGCGCTGCGTCCGCATTCATAAACCCGTGGCCGTTGTTGCGGAAGAAATCGGTCAGGGCCATTCCCCGGAAGCCCCATTCGCCCCGGAGCACCGTATTGAGAAGGCCGCTGTGTTCCCCGGTCCATTTATGTCCAAGGAAGCTCCAGGATACCATGACCCCATTGGCTCCGCCCTCTTTGACGGAAATCTCAAAGGGCTTCAGATAGATTTCCCGGATGGCCTGCTCATTGGACCACACGCTGACCATTTTTCCATTGCCTTCATACAGGGCGTAATGCTTGATGTAGGAGTACACTCCATAGTCCATGGCACCTGCCACAGCATAGGCCCCCATCTGCCCGGCCAGCACACCGTCCTCGGAAAAATACTCATAGTTGCGGGCGCCAAAGGGGGTTCTGTGGGTGTTCATGCCAGGCGCATACCAGCCATGGGCCCCCATTTCCCGGCTCATCTTTCCCATGCTCCGGCCCCAGGCTGCCGCCAGATCCTTGTTCCAGGTGGAAGCGATCACCACCTCAATGGGGAAGCCCATGGAGCCTACGCCGGTAAAGTTGTTGTTGATGGCTGCCGGGCCGTCAAAGTCCAGGGTTCCCACCTTGCCTACAGACTCCATGGCTCCGGTCTGGTATCCGGCCATGGCGATCATCTCTGCCATTTCCTCCACGGTCAGCTGATCCAGCAGGGTCTCCCACCGGGGATCCTCATAATCCGCCCCCCGCAGCTCCGCCAGCTTCATGCCATTCTTTGCGCCGGTTGTAGGCATGGTGTCCCTGTCATCCAGATAGGTACCCTTGTCAAAATTGCTGTTAAGATGGTACTGGGAGACATAGGGCTCTGCCAGCTCTGCTATGGCCGGGGTGCTGGCGGCTTCTGCCAGATTGGCGAATCCGTCTGCTCTGGATAAGTAGGTTACATTCCCTGCCGCTTCCTCGAATACATTGGTCGCTGCCATTTCATCGGATGTACGCTTGTGATCCCTGCCATATACCACTGTCTGCTCTACGGTACAAGTCTTCTGGTCCAGAACGGTATGGGAATCGCTGTTGATGGAGAGCAGATAATCTCCTGCTTCCAGCACATAAGCCTTCTCCTTCTGGTAATCGTAGGAAGCCATATCATCCATATCCACAGATACGGTCACGGTCTGGGACTGTCCCGGCTCCAGGAGATCCGTCTTCGCAAAATCAGCCAGATTCACCGATGCCTTCTCAATCCCTCCATTGGCATAGGGCGGATGATAATAAAGCTCTACCACGTCCTTCCCGGCGGTATCCCCGGTGTTGGTCACGGTCACCTCCACGGAAATAGTCCCGTCCTTTTCCGTCAGTTCTCCCATCTTCTGCTGAAATGTGGTGTAGCTTAAGCCGTAGCCAAAGGGATACTGGACCGCTTTGGCATAGTCCAGGATGCCTTCCTCCGCGGCAGTTTCGTAGAAACGGTATCCCACATAGATACCTTCCACGTAATTGGTGAAAGCCGGTGCATACACCTGGGGTACTCCCGCATTCATCCCTTCCACCGCCAGGTCTGCCAGATTGGTATACTCTGTCTTCTCGCCATTGTTCCACCAGGGTGCCGCAGTCATATCGTACATGAAGGTATCCGGGGTCCTGCCGGAGGGATTCACTTCCCCGCGGAAAATCTTTCCAAGGGCATTGAAGCCTACATTGCCGGTTCCCGGACACCATACCACGGCTTTGATCGCTTCATAGTCCTCCACAAATCCCAGTTCAAACTGGTTTGCACCGTTATAAAGGACCACCACGTCGTCAAAATTGTTGCAGACCAGGTCTACCAGGTCCTTTTCCGTCTGGGAAAGGGTCAGATAATGCTCCCCTTCCGGGAAATCCTTATACTCTGCCGAATTGTCGTCATAGGATGCTTTGCTTACATCCATGGGAATATCGTTATGCCCCTCTCCGGCTTTCCGGGAGATCACTACCACTGCCACATCCGAAAATGCTCTGGCATTCCCAAGCAGCTCTTCACTGTAGGAAGCTGCTGTGGGCTCCGGCAGGGTCCAGCTCTGCTTCTGGATGGACATTTCCGGTTTGTCGGCGCTGTAGCTTCTGTAGAAATCCACCAGCTCCCGGTTCACTTCAAACCCGGCGTTCTCAAGGCCCTTTGTCAGGCTTACGATCTCATACAGATCATTGATGCCGCCGGAACCGGCACCCCCATAGGCCGGGTTAATGGACTCCCATCCAAACAGGTTCAGGCGGTCCGTCCCGGTCAGAGGAAGAAGCCCGTCATTTTCCAGAAGCACAATTCCCTCTCCCATAATCTCTTCTGCGGTCCGGGCTGCTTCTTCATTGGTTTCCTCACTTAAGGTTCCGCTTCCCGTAGCCAGGCCGATCAGGGTGGACATGGGACCAAAGCAGATCCCGTTTACACAGACTGCCAGGGCCAGCACCACGGCTGCAGCTGCCTGGCCCCGTACCAGAAACCTCCGGCTCTTTGAGAGCTTATGGCTTGCGGCCATGGCCGCAATTCCGGCCACCACCGCGGTTATGATTCCTATGATATAGGGTTTGCACAACTGAAGGACAGCGATGACGTCTTCCATTTCAATGCTGATCATTTCTTCTCCTCCTGATTTTCCTTTGCACCGGTCCTTCCTTATCCTGGAGCATGTGTGAAACTGCTTTCTGGAAATTCCGTATCCTGGACAAGGTCCGGGCGGTTGCCGATTCTGGGTTCTTTCTGGCAGCCGGCTGGCCAGTTCCGGCTGCATTTCGTTCAGTGAGGATACTATAGCATGAATGGGCGGGCTGTGCGCCATTTGGCATGAAATGCACGAATATGGCATGAAATGCATGATATACAAGAAGACGCCGCATCTGGCAAAAAACGATTTTCCGGTCCGGTTTCAGCCTCTGGGCATCAGTATTTTCAGTTCAAACCAGTTGTTTTCCTGGGTTACATCGGCGCTGCCTCCGTACTTTTGTGCCGCGGCGTAGATACTGCGCAGGCCATAGCCATGGTTCTGCCGGTCTGCTTTTGTGGTATCCAAAAACCCGTTTTCGTTTTTCCGGATGGCCTCCTGGCAGTAATTCTCGATCTTAATGAAGACGAAGCCTTTCCTGGCGGAAACCGACACATGGATCAGGCGCTTCTCCTCATCCGCCAGCATGGTCACATGCTCAATGGCATTGTCCAGGGCATTGCCGAACATGGAGCAGATATCGGTCACATGCATATGATCCAGCAGTTTTCCGTCTGCCACGCAGGTAATCTGTATCTTTTGTTTTCTGCATTGAAATGCCTTGGCTGCCAGGATGGTATCCAGCACCTGGTTTCCTGTCTTGTGCATGGTCTCAAAGGCACTGACCTCTTCCTCCATGGCATCCAGCCATTTTCTGCGCCGGTCTTCATCGGTTTCCGCCCGCAGGGCTGTAATCTGGTGTTTCAGATCGTGGTATTTCATGTGGATCAAATCCAGGCTGTCCTGATAGTTCCGGTACTGGTCGTACTGGCTTTTCAGGATGGCATTCATGGCGGACAGCTCATGCTCTGCCATGTATTCACAGATCCGGCTCTGGTACACATAGAGAACCATCACCCCGCCAAAATCCACCAGTGTCCGGATGGTAAAGATATCTGCCCGGAAGCTGCTGGTAAAAGGAGCGCCGCTGTACACAAAGCTCAGATTGCTGAAGGCAAAGATACAGACCACAATGCCCGTGGCGGCCATCCCCTCCCGGACCGTCAGCTGCCGGATATAATCCTGGGTGAGAAAGGGTCTCTCCAGATGCAGGGTGAGGCCAAAGCAGGCCAGATACACCAACGCAAACAAAAGAATCTGAAGCCATAGGCAGTCATAGCCTTCTGCCTGGAAAAAGGTGAAAATCTGCCACTCCAGAGAAGCGATCAGCTCCGACAGCAGAAAGGCCCGGGCGCAGCAGTACCATCCTCCGTACAGGGACATTTCCCCGCCCCACATGAGATAGAGGAACATAATGCCTGCGGCCGCGGCCATGCAGGGATTCCAGAGGATAACCGGTACATGGGTGGTGACCACCAGAAACACGCTCTGCACTGCCAGTACCAGGATACTGACGGTCCAGAAGGAGAGGGAGCGCATCCGTTCTTTCTTAAGCAGGTACAGATAGGCCACGCAGGCGCCCCACTCGGCGATGGCCGTACAGATTCTCGGTATGTCCTGATACAATTCCATGCTGCTACCCCTCATTCATATACCCGATCAGCCGTTCCATGAATTCCTTCTTCCTGGCCCTGCTGATGGGAATCCGCTCTCCGGACAGGAGACAGTCATTTCCGGAAATTCCGTCCACCCGGCGCATGTTCACCAGGTAACCTTTTCCGCAGCGGAAAAATCCGTTGGGCTCCATGGTTCCTTCCAGATCCTTTAAGGCGGCCCGGGCGTGAAAGTCCCCCTTTGCCGTGCGGTAGCGGGCATTGTGTCCCTGGCTTTCGATGTAATAGATGTCCGACACCGCCAGCTTCTGGAGACCGTCTGTGGTGGGAACCATGAGGCATGGCTCCTCCTTTTTTCGGATGCGGCCTATGGCTTTGTCCAGCTTCTGGGAGAAGGCGAAGTATTCCACCGGTTTCAGTACATAGTCCATGGCGTCTACCTGGTAGCCTTTCACCGCATACTGGGTCATATTGGTGATGAACATAATGACCACTTCCTCATCCAGCACCCGGATCTTCTCCGCCGCGGTCATGCCGTCCATGAACCGCATCTGGATGTCCATAAGTATAATGTCGTAGTCTGCCTGGTAATTGTCTGTAATATCCTCTCCGTCGGAAAAGACCGTCACTTTGATCTGCCGGCCCCGTTCCTGGCTGTAGCGTGTGATATAGTCCTGAAGCTGCCGGATATAGAGCGGCTCGTCTTCTACAATGGCGATATGGATCATAGCTTTTCCCCTCCCCCTGATTTCCTGTTCCTGTATTTTGCCGGAAATAACTTCCCATACTCCCTAAACCATTATTATATGATAAAGCCATAATAAAAACAAGGCAGGCGTGAGTACTTTTACAACAGACGTGTAACAGTTCAGATACCCCTTGAACTGTTACCGCATACGGCCATTTAGAATCGCTGACGCGATGGGCCGTATGCCCGCGACCGCTGCGTTTTCTTACGGTCAGCGCGGTGAACGCGCAGACCTATCTGAACTGTTACACAGACGTAACAGTTCAGATCCCCCTCTCCCATAACAAATCCCTCACCATGCAAAAAGGCTGTAAAAAAATCTGCCCTGCTTTCTCGAAAACAACGTTTTTCCGCAACACTCCGCTGCTTTCATTCAAGAGACGGCGACTTTTTCACAGCCTTTTTATATACACTCTATCCTTTTGTTTCTTCTTCCAGATAATCTCCCCGCTCCATCACCAGCTCATACCCCGCAGCAGCGATCCGGCATCTCAGATTCCGGAAGCCTTCGGCGGCTTCCTCGCCGGTGCAGATTTTGTTGTCATAGAGATCGTAGTTCTTCCGGTTCCGGCGGGGGGACAGGTTGGGCATCACCACATTGGCTCCCACAGCCAGGCCCTTCTCCCGGCCCAGGGGGTCCAGGGTTCCCAGGGCCGTGGTGGCCGGAAGCAGCACCCTGGGCAGCAGAAGCCGGACAATGGCCAGCAGGTACAGTGTCAGCTCCACGCTACCGGCCGGCTCCTTTGCAAAGCAGGTGTCATGGTGGGGAATGAAGGGCCCCATACCCACCATCTGGGGCCGCAGCTCCTGGAGAAACAGCAGGTCCTCCACAAGCGTCTCCCGGGTCTGTCCCGGACTTCCCACCATCATGCCGGCTCCGGTCTGGTAGCCCAGGGCCTTTAGGTCCATCAGACAGCGCTTCCGGTTATCCAGGGTCAGCGGCTCCGGATGCAGCAGGCGGTAATGCTCCCTGTCCGCTGTCTCATGGCGCAGCAGATACCGGTCAGCCCCGGCCTCACGCAGCAGGCGGTAGCTTTCATAAGACCGCTCGCCAACGGAAAGGGTCAGGGCACAGTCCGGGTAAGCTCCTTTGATCTCCCGGACAAGGTCCGCCATCCGTTCATCGGTATAGAAAGGATCCTCCCCGCCCTGGAGCACAAAGGTGCGAAAGCCCAGCCAATACCCCTCCCGGCAGCATTCCAGAATCTCTTTCTTTGTCAGGCGGTAGCGGACCGCACTGCGGTTAGCGCCGCGGATTCCGCAGTAATAGCAGTTGTTTTTGCAATAATTGGTAAACTCAATAAGACCGCGGGTAAATACTTTTGTCCCATAATATTTCTTTCTGACCCTGACGGCCTCTCCGGCCAGAAGCTCTGTGATCCGGGGATCCTGAAAGCCTGCCAGCAGTTCTGTAAAATCCTGCCGGGTCATGAAATGGCCGCTTGCCAGTTTCTCTGCCGCACTCCTGGGGGCCTCCCGGACTATAGGCTTTTCTTCTGTCATTCTGCCCTCCACACCAGTGCCTCTATATCCACATCATTTTCAATCATTCCGTTATCCTTCATGAACGCTTCTGTCTTCTTCATGGCTTCAATGTCGGAATCCCGGATGGTCATGTCAAAATCGTACATAGGGTACATCTCCCTGACGGCCTCCACGGTCAGCTCCGTCTCCTTTGCCGTGGCCTCCATGGCCTTCTCCAGGTCCCCGTCAATGGCATCCAGCACTGCCTTCTGGGCCTCCAGGAAGGTCTTCACCTCCCGGGGATGCTCTTCAATATAAGCGCCGCTGGCGGCTACCACAATGGTGGCCTCGGTAAGTCCGGTGCCGTCGGTAATCACCGGAAAGCCGTCTTTTTCCATATTGTAGGCGACGGGGCCTGCCAGAAGGGCTGCATCCACGCTTCCTCCGGCCAGGGCTGCCTGGGAATCCGGAATGCCCATGGACATGAATTCAATGTCTTCCTCCGTCATCCCCGCGCCTGCCAGGTAGGCCACCAGAAGCTCGTGGAGAATGGTGCCTTTAGGGCCGGCCACCTTCTTCCCCCGCAGATCCTCCGGGGACTGGATGGAGTCATCCTTTCCAAAGAGCTTAAATGCCTCCGGGGAACGGCTGTAAGTGCTGATGATCTTAATGTCCGCCTCGTTGGAAGCCGCCAGAATCACCGACGTGGCCCCTACGGCATAGAGGAACTGGATATCTCCGGAAGCCAGGGCCTGGGTCTGCTCCGGCCCGGTGGTCAGCTCCGAATAAATGACCCCGTATCCCAGCTCCCCGAACTTCTTTGCGAAAATCCCCTGGTCCTTCTCCACAATGGAGGGCACATTTAAGGGGGATTTCACATAGGTCACGGCGATGTTCCCGCTGCCTTCCGCCAGGATGGCCGCGGTCATCTCTTCTGCCGGCTTCCGGGCCGCGTCTGTGGCAGCCTTTTCCCCGGTCCTGTCAGCCCCCTCCTGGTTTCCGGCGGCTGTGGTCTCTGCCGCCGATGTGGCCGCGTCCGTAGCGGCCGGGGCTTCTGTCTTCTGTCCGCCGCAGCCTGCCAGGGACATGGCCGTGAGAATGGCTGTCATGGTCAGTGCGATGGTTTTCTTTTTCATAATGATCTCCTCCTGCAGATACTGATTTATTTCTATACTACAGCCATTGAGACGGCTCAACTTCCTGCCTGAAAAATGTAACCGTTCAGATACCCCTTGAACTGTTGCTGAGTAACAGTTCAAGGGGTATCTGAACGGTTACGTTGCTGAAAACAACAGCAGGAAGCCTTGGCGGTCCATTCTTATTCCCCTGTCCCCGCCGTCTGAACGGTTACTTTATACTGCCTTTTGCGGTTCCTCAATCCGGGAAATCAGCTCCCGCTTTAACCGGATCATTTCCGTGGACAGCAGATCCCTGGGAAAGCCGGCAGTCTCCAGATGGTACTCGCTCCCGCAGACACCGCCTTCCAGAACCACGATATGGGTCCCGATGGTCAGGGCCTCCTCCATGCTGTGGGTCACAAAGAGAATTCCTTTTCTCTCTGTCTGGTAAATCTTCAAAAGCTCCTGCTGCATCTGGGCCCTGGTAAAGTAGTCCAGAGCCGCAAAGGGTTCATCCATTAAAAGGTAATCCGGGCCGTATGCCAGGGCCCTGGCCAGGGCCACCCGCTGCTGCATGCCTCCGGAAAGCTGGCCGGGCCGGGCCTTTTCAAAGCCCGCAAGTCCGGTAAGCTCCAGAAGGCGGGGCAGCATTTCCTGGCCCCGGGTCCTGTCCCGGACGCCAAAGAGAATATTCCGCTCCACCGTCAGCCAGGGCATCAGCCGGGGCTCCTGGAAAATGACGCCGATCCGGCAGGCGCCGGACCTGGCGGATGTTCCCCTGCTCTGCCGGTTCTGTCCGGCGTCTGTATTCTCCTGCCCCGCAGACTGGTCTGCATCCTTCCGGCTTTCCCACTGGATCTGGCCGGAATCCGCCTCCTCCAGTCCGGCCACCAGCCGCAGCAGCGTAGTCTTGCCACAGCCGCTCCTGCCCAGGACCACGGTGATCCCCTGGTCCGCCACCTCCAGGTTCAACCCCTCAAGCACCGGGAGATGATGGCCGGATACCTGGTAGCTTTTTCTCAGGTTTGTTATCCTCATTCTGTATTGCCTGCCTTTCATGCGTCATTTGCCGTTTGTACCTGTCACCTTGTGAATCACCAGGGAAAATACCCTGTCACACAGAATCCCCACGGTTCCGATGGTGAGAATCCCGGCAATCACCTTGTCGGACCGGGACATCTGCTGGGCATCCAGAATCAGGTAGCCCAGACCGCTGGCTGCCGCGATCATCTCCGCCCCGATGATGGCCCGCCAGCTAAAGCCCAGGCCGATGCGCATGCCCACCAGAATATCCGGCACCGCTGAAGGCAGGACGATCCGGCAAAATTTCTGCCAGCCAGTAAGCCCAAATACGGTTCCCACCTCCAGAAGCTTCTGGCTGCCGGACACAAAGCCCTTGCGGATGTTTAAGTACATGGGGAAAAAGGAGGCCAGCACAATGATGATAATCTTGGAGGTCTCCCCGATCCCAAACCACAGGATCAGAAGGGCGATGAGACTGATGGGCGGTACATGGCGCATAAACTCCAGAAAGCCCCCATAGTATTCCTCCACGGCGCGTACCTGGCTGGCAATGGTTCCTGCTGCCATTGCCAGGGCAAAGGCGATGGAAAAGCCCACCAGCACCCGCCGGCCGCTGACCAGGATGTGCCGGAGCAGCACACCGCTCCGGAGCATGGTTCCCATAGCCCTGGCCACCTTAGCCGGAGGCGGCAGTACGTAGGCGCTCCAGATCCCGGAGCCGGCCGCCACCTGCCAGAGGGCCAGAAGAATGAGGATTCCCAGAACCGTTTTCCAGCTTCGCCGCAATCCCATCCCCCTACTCCTCCAGCAGGGCCGCGATATCCGGAAACGGCATCAGGCTGCGTTTTAAGATTCCGTGGACATGGGCAATAAGAATTCCGTAATTGGTCATGGCCGCACCCTGGTCCCTGGCACAGGCCAGGCGGTATTTCATCTCCCGCTCCCCCAGCATGCAGGCCCCGCAGTGGACAACCAGCCGGAACCTGGTCAGATCCTCCTCAAATCCGGTGCCCGATGTGTAGGAAAACTCCGGTTCGCAGCCTGTGTAGGCCCGAATCCAGCCTGGCAGCTTCACCGTCCCAATGTCATTGCACTGTCTGTGATGGGTACAGCCTTCGGAAATCAGAATCCGGTCCCCGTCCTGAATCCGGTCCAGGGCCCGGACCCCTGCCACTGCCTGGGCCAGGTCTCCCTTATAGCGGGCAAAGAGAATGGAAAAGGAGGTGAGCCGGATATCCTCCGGCACAATGGCGGATACCATGCCAAAGGCCTGGCTGTCCGTGATCACCAGGGACGGTTTCCTGCCCAGCCCTTTCAGGGTATCCTTAAGCTCCGATTCCCGCACCACTGCCGAGATACATCCATGGTCCAGCAGGGCCCGGATGGTCTGCTGCTGGGGCAGGATCAGGCGGCCTTTCGGAGCTGCCTTGTCGATGGGGGTCACCAGAACCACCAGGTCTCCCGGCTGTACCAGACCTTCCAGCAGGTCCTTTTCTGCCTCCGCCGGCTGCATGGAGGCCAGACAGTCTTTCAGTTCCCGGATCCCGGCTCCGGTTCTGGAGCTGGCATATAAGAACCGGAACGGCGCTGTTTGCGGGGATGTTCCCGGCCCTGCCCCAGACGGCTTCCGGCCCGGATCCGGATGGCCCAGAGCCTGGAGCGGTGCGGACAAGCCGCTGCCCGGACGGTCCGTACCGGGAACGCCGGTCTGCCAAACCGGCGAAACCTGTTTTCTGTCCTCGGGTATGGCTTCCTCTGAAAGCAGATCCGCTTTATGATACACCACTATACAGGGCACCTGTTTCTCCCTAAACAGCGCCAGCATTTCCTGGTCCTCCCGGGTTAGCCCCACCGTGGCATCCACCACCAGCACCGCAATATCCGTCTTGTTAAGCACCTGGTGGCTCTTTTTCACCCGAAGGGCCCCCAGTTCTCCTTCATCGTCAATGCCGGGAGTATCGATCAGCATCACCGGGCCCAGGGGCAAAAGCTCCATGGTCTTGTAGACCGGGTCTGTGGTGGTTCCCTTCACTTCCGATACCACAGCCAGTTCCTGTCCGGTGACCGCATTCAGCAGGCTGGACTTTCCTGCATTCCTCCGTCCGAAGAATCCGATGTGGACCCGCCCGGAAGCGGGTGTCTGGTTCAATGCCATCGCAACACGCTCCTCTCCTGTTACCTGTTTACAACAAAAAATGCACCCCTCAAAAAGGATGCACCCACCGGCTGATTCCGGGCAATTAAAAGACAGAGCCTCCGCCCGTCTTCGATCATCATCGCCTTCCACTCTGGAATCCTCCTCGTGTCAGTACATGGATTTCTTCTCTTTTCTTCCTGGGTCTCTTGTGGAAGGAGTGGTATAGACATAGCCGCCACGGAGATATTAGGAATTGTTTCTATTTTACCGGGGAAAGAGGGAAATGTCAAGAGGGAGAAAATTGCTGCCCGACTGAACTGTTACACCTGTTGTTGTGTAACAGTTCAGATAGGTCTGCGCGTTCACCGCGCTGACCGTACGAAAACGTAATGGTCGCGGGCATACGGCCCTCTACACTCCGTTTCGGTCGGTCCCTAACAGGCGTCACTGGCGCCTGGGACCGCGCAGCGATTCTGAATGGCCGTATGCCGTAACAGTTCAAGGGGTATCTGAACTGTTACGTGCCAGTTACACGGACACTCTCCCGGAATAAGGCCGCAGGGCCTTCCAGTACAACGTTCCGTTGTCAGCGCTGCGCTCCACAAATCCTTTGTCATACAGAAATTCCAGGCAGGAAAAGGTCTTGCTTATGACCATTTTCAGCTTGATGAATTCATCGTCGCTGACCGGGTCCTTCTCAATCCCGTAAGCAGCGGCCGCAATCCTGGCCACGGTCAGGGGACCGTCTGCCTCCGTTACCACATGGCCCACCACATCCAGCTTCTCCAGATAGGCCCTGGCGATCCCTTCCACTGCCTCGGACAGATTCCATATGGGACCCTGGTGGGCAGGCAGCACCAGATATTCCTGGAACTGCTGCTTCACATGCTGCAGGGACTTAAAATACCCCTCCAGCAGATGCTCATCCACATGGGTGGTGCCTACAATGGGCACGATCCCGTTGAGAATCTGGTCTGCGGCAAAGAAGATCTTCTTTTCATTGTCGTAAAGCCCCATCTGGCCATAGGTATGGCCCTTTAAGGAGACAGCTCGCAGCACATATTCCCCATACTTAAACACCTGGCCCTCCAGCACCGGCTGGTAGGGATAATCCCGGATCACCCAGGCCCAGCGCTCGTTTTTCTGGGTCACCCGCTCATTAAGCTCCATGAATTTCTTCCAGATTCCCGGCGTCGTCTCCGGGGTCACCCCCACGGTCCGCAAAACCCCTGCCTGCTCTTCCATGGCATCATGGCTCTTGTTGTAGTAGAGACAGTCATAATGATGCCGGTCCTCCTCCGGATTCATAAACAGTCTGGCTCCCCGCTCCGCAAAGGCGCTGGCCAGGCCGCAGTGGTCATGGTGCTTGTGGGTCAGAAAGATATCCAGCTTGCTGACCGGTATCCGCAGCCTCTCCAGCACCCGGTTCATCTTTTCCAGACAGCCGGCCTCCCCGAATCCCGCGTCAATCATCAGGCTCCGGTTGCCAAATGTACCCGGAATCAGGAAGATCCGTATCTCCCCGACTCCTTTTCCCTCCCCGCTTCTAAGTGCTGCCTCATAAATACCCGATGCTCTCTCTATCATCGTCCCTCTCCTGAACTCTCACAGCCTGATCCGCCGTTTTTTCTTTTCCCCTGCCGCTGTTATCCTCTGCCGGCCAGCCATGCCTGCACCGCTTCCGCCTGGGCCTGGCCGTCTGCCCTGCCTATATCATAGATCTTCTGCAATTCCTCCGGTGTGGCCCGCATCCTGCTGATTTGCAGCGGTCTGCCTGGCCGGACCACAAAGATCTTCCCGGCAGCCTCCAGCTCCTCCAGCCTGCGGATGGACCGGTTGTAGGCCCTGTGGCGGTTCCTCATGGCCCTTACAAACCGGGGATATTTCCGGTACATGGCCTCCACCATCCAGCTTTTCTCCGGTTTCTTCACATACCCTTTGTGGCGGGTCAGAACCACCACCAGCTTCCCAAAGCCCATGCGGTGAAAGGCCAGATAAGGCACGCTGTCGGTACAGCCACCGTCCAGCAGCTTCTTCCCTTCCCACTCCACAATCCTGGAGATGCAGGGCAGGGACGCGGAGGCCCGCATGGCATCCACCTGGGCCCGCATATCCCGGATACGCAGGTATTCCGCCTTCCCGGTCTCCACATTGCTGCATGTCACATAGAACTCCGTGCCGGACCGGTGGAAGCCGTCAAAGTCGTAGGGTTCCAGCTTCTCGGGGATCTCATGGTAGCAGAACTGGGTTCCCACCATCTCCCCGGTCCTTAACAGATTCCGGTAACTGATGAACCGCTTGTCCCGGCAGTACTGCTTGTAATAGCGGATGCTCCGGCCCTTCTGCCCCGACACATAGGAACAGCCATGAATGGCTCCGGCAGACACGCCGATAACGCCGTCAAACCGGATACCCTGCTCCATAAACACATCCAGTACCCCTGCGGTGTAAATGCCCCGCATGCCGCCGCCTTCCAGCACCAGCCCGCTTCTGTTGTTTTTATTCAAATAAAAAGCCTCCTTCCAGTAACATGGTCAGACACCCTTGAGAGACTCTGCCATAGCCGCCGCTTCCCTTGCGATCTCCAGCTCCTCGTTGGTGCGGACCACCAGCACATTGACCCGGGAGGTGCCGGTGGAAATCCGCACTGCCTCCCCCTGGTCCCGGTTCTTCACCTCGTCGATGGTGATGCCCAGAAACTCCAGATAGCCGCAGATCTCCTGGCGCATGTCCGAATCATTCTCCCCCACCCCGGCGGTGAAGACAATGTTGTCCACGCCGTTCATGGCGGCCGCATAGCTGCCTACATACTTGGCCACCTTGTAGGCAAAGATTTCCCGGGCCAGGGCCGCCTTGTCGTTGTACTTGATCTCCGCGTTCTTCAGCTCCCGGAAATCGCTGGACAGATTCCTGGAGATGCCGAGAACCCCGGACTCCTGGTTGAGAATGGCCATAATCTGCTTAAAATCCAGGTTCTCCTTCCTGGCCAGAAACTCCAGGGCCCCAGGGTCCACATCCCCGGACCGGGTGCCCATGACCAGGCCCTCCAGAGGGGTGAAGCCCATGGAGTTGTCCACCACCTTCCCGAACCTGACCGCACTGATGCTGGCCCCGTTGCCCAGGTGGCAGACAATGGTCTTTACCCGCCGGATATCCTGCCCCATGAACTCTGCCGCCCGCCGGGACACATACTTATGGCTGATGCCGTGAAAGCCGTACCGGCGTATCTTATACTTCTCATAATACCGGTAGGGAAGCCCGTAGAGAAATGCTTTGGGCTCCATGGTCTGGTTAAAAGCCGTGTCAAAGACTCCCACCATCAGTGTATCCGGCATCAGTTTCCGGCATGCATCCACCCCCACCAGATTGGCCGGATTGTGCAGGGGCGCCAGGTCATTGCACTCGGTCATGGCCTCTATCACCTGATCGGTTATGACCACGGACCCGGTAAATTTCTCCCCGCCATGGACCAGCCGGTGGCCGATGACGTCGATCTCCGAAAAGTCCCGGATAATCCCGTTCTTCTCATCCACCAGTGCCTCCATCAGCACATTGACTGCCTGGGTATGGTTCTCCATGGCAACCGGCGCGGCACTGACCGCCACTCCCCCATGGGGCTTATAGGTAAATCTTCCGTCAATCCCGATGCGCTCGCAGACCCCGCGGACCAGAACCTGCTCCGTATCCGAATCGATCACCTGAAATTTCAGGGAAGAGCTTCCGCTGTTGATCACCAATATTTTCATAACCTGCTGTTTCCTCTCTGCATTGAGACACGGTCTGATCCCGTGCTGTTCCGATTATAGCTCAAAATCCGGCGGAAGTCAAAAAATATGCCTCAATCCGGCTGCCTTTCTCCAGGGGACCGGTTCCCTTAGGCACCATACCCACCAGATTGCAGCGGCTCCAGGGACTGATCATGCCGTTGGCCTGGTGCTTCTGGGTGATGAAAAAGGGCGTTCCGTCCCGGATCTCCAGACGTCCGGGAAGCACTCTTCCTCCTGGGCTGGGCTTATCATAGGCCTCTGCCAGCACAGCCTGGATCACAGGAAGCTCCCAGTCCCTGCGGCCGCACAGCCTGCGCAGGGCAGGCAGACACAGGACAAACAGGGCTGCCACTGCCGCGGAAGGATTCCCTGACAGTCCCACCAGCAGGGTCTTCCCCTTTCTGGCTCCGATGGTGGCCATACCCGGCTTCATCCGGGCCTTCCAGAACAGTATGGCGGCACCGGCAGCTTCCATGGCCGGCAGCACAAAATCAAAATCCCCCACCGATACCCCGCCTGTGGTCAGCACACAGTCCGCATCCTCCATACACGTCTCCAGAGCCTTGCGGATCTGGTCCTTATCATCCCCCACAATGGGATGAATCCGGGCATCCATACCCCAGCTCTGCAAAAAGGCCTGGATCATGTAGGCGCTGCTGTTGCGGATCTTCCCCGGCGCCAGGTCCCGGGCAATGTCCACCAGCTCGTCACCGGTACTGATAATCCGCACCAGAGGTCTTCTGTACACCAGTACCCTGGGATAGCCAAGGCCTGCCAGAACCCCGATCCGGGCCGGATTCAGCACATCCCCGGCCTCCATGACAATGTCTCCGGCCCGGACATCCTCCCCGGCCCGGACAATGTTGCTGCCGGAGGCTGCGGGCGTAAACAAGGTAACCCTGTGCTCCGTAAAGCAGGTATCCTCATATTTTACCACCGCATCCGCCCCGGCAGGCACCGGCGCCCCGGTCATGATCCGCACCGCCTCCATGGCTCCCACCGGAGCCCCGGCCACTGCCCCGGCAGGCACCTCCTCCGTGACCGTAAGGGTCACCGGCGCTTCCCTGGATGCCAGGGCAATATCCCTGGCCCGCAGGGCATACCCGTCCAGGGGGGAACGGTCAAAGGGGGGGATATTCTCCCTGGCCCGGATATCCTCCGCCAGAATCCTGCCAAATCCGTTCTCCAGACTGACCGTTTCCGTCTCCACCGGCCGGACACCGGCAAGAAGCAGGTCCTTCCCCTCTGTCAGCTCCACCTGTACCGGATAATTCTGTGTCATGTTCTGTCCCTCCATCATTCTTTCCTATACTTCCCGCAAGAAAAAGAGCCATTCATGCAAATGAACAGCTCTCAATCACCTGCTTTCGCCCTGGTACATGGCTGCACCAGTGCAGCCATGTACCAGCCATACCTTCCTATGCCAGACAGTCAATGGACCTAAGTCCCAGGGAATCCGTACCGGTCTGGACGATCCGGGCTTCCACCGACTCCCGGGTAATCCCGCTTAAGACACTTTCGTCAAAATCCATCCCCGGCTGCCAGTCCGGGTTGCTGGCCCGGACCGCCTCATACATGGCTTTGTTGTACTGGCGCTCATACTGCCCCAGGGTCCAGGTGGCTGTCAGCCGGTCCTTCTTGGGGATGCTCCTCTGGTACGCCGCAAACACCTCACTGCGCTGGGTGGTATCCCCGTTGGCGATCCCCTTCTCCTGGATAAACTCCCGCTTCACCATGTCGAACATACTCTGGCGGCCTTCCTCCGACACATCCACGATCTTGTGCCACTCAGAAGGGTCCTTCCCGGTGATATCCATGCCGGCGATCCCGTGGGAATTGTAAAGGTCCCCGTCCTCATCAAAGTTCTTCCGGAAATTGGCGATAATCCTGGGATCATTCTTACAGAAATATCCAGGAACCACTTCCACCATCCCTGCCGAAGAACCGCCTCCCCCGGCCTTCCCGCCCAGCATTCCGAAAATATCCAGGGAACTGGACTTCTTCTGTCTGTTTAACTGCTGAAGCATCCGCAAAATCGACTGATAATCCTGCCCGCTGCCGCCAACCCGCATAAAACTCCTCCTTCCGAAATTCTCCGTCAATCTCTCAGCCAACGTTATCTGATATATCGGCAGAAAATCCGGAATCATTAGCTTATGGCACCGGTTTTCCGCGCCCCATAAACAATTTCAAGAGGTCCCCCTGCTTCCTTCCTAATGCCGCACCTTAAAATAAGCCTCCAGTATCCCCTTAATATGCTGGTACCGCCGTGCATAGGAATTCTCCACCCGGATCAGCTCCAGCCTGTGGGCCCTGCAGATTTCCTGCTTCTTCCTGTCCCTGGCCATGACCACCTCACTTTCGCAGTGCTCCTTTCCGTCCAGCTCAATGGCCAGCACCGGATACTTGCCGCTGCCCTCCTGTTCGTAGACCACAAAGTCAAACCGCCCCGAGTAGAATAGGTCGCTGCCGGTGACATTGTCCTGGAAGACCTGGGATACGGCCACCTCCTTCTCCACGGTGAACCGGCTCTGGGACAGCCAGATATTCTCCAGGGCATGGTTTAAGTTCTGGAGAAATGCCTCCTCGGTGGCAGTGCTGAAGGGCTTGATTCCCAGGGCCCTTGACCCGGCTTCCTTGGCCGCCACCTTTGTAGTGCCGTTGGAGCGGACATAGCGGACCAGGTCGTACAGATCATCCTCCTCTTCCGGGTGGTGGAGCCGTTCCAGGTTCTTCCCGCTGGCCAGGACAATCAGCTGCTCCCTGGCCCGGGAGGTGGCCACGTTGATCAGTTCCCGGTTGTTCTTTAACCACTGGTAGGTGCCCTCAAAGGTGTCGTCGGTCAGGGCCGTGGAGAACAGCACCACGTCCTTCTCGTCCCCCTGGAAGGCGTGGACCGTTCCGCAGGTCACATGGTCCAGGCCGGCCTCCTTCAGGCGTTGTTCAATGGCATTCTTCTGGTTGACAAAGGGGGTTATGACCCCGATGGACTTGTCCCTGTGCTCCGCGGCATAGCGGACGATCTCCTCCACCTCCCCGGGAGCCGTGTTCCGAAGGTCGCTCCTGCCCTCTGCCACATCCACATACACCAGGGGCTGGGGCTCCCGGCTTTCCGAGCAGACGAAAAGTCTGGAGTTATAGTATTTCTGGTTGTTGAAATCAATGATCTTCCGGTTGCACCGGTAATGATACCGCAGCAGCACCTCATCACTGACCGAGTCGCAGGCCAGAAATGCCTTGTAGATGGAATTGCGCCTGTAATCGTATTCCTCACCGGCCCCGTACTTTTTCCGCAGCTTCTGGTTGGTGACCTCATCCAGCAGGATCACCGGGTTCAGCTGCTGGGGGTCTCCCACCAGCATCAGGCTCTTTCCCCGGATCACCGGCACCAGTCCCACGGCCAGGTTGCACTGGCTGGCCTCGTCCATTACGGTCATGTCAAACTGGTTCTCCGGCCCGCCCAGCCTGTGGGAGGAAATGCAGGTGGTTGCCACCACGGGAAAGACCTGGAGGAACCGCCGCAGATTCTCCGTCTCCCCCAGATAATCCTGGAACGCGGCCAGCCCTTCCTCATCCTCCATATAAAGAATCTCCCGGAGACGTCCGTAGGCCGGGGCATCCAGCTTCTGGATGTATTTTACCGAGGTGTAGTACAGATATTTCCTCAGTTCCTCCCCGCTGTCTTCCAGAAGGGCCAGGGCATCCGTATCCGTGATCTCCCCCAGCTTCTCCAGCTGCCGGTTGAGCCGCTCCAGCTGACGGCCTTTTAAGTCCGCCTCAAAAGGCAGCATCTGCATGGACCTGCCCCAGCTCTGGCTGTATTCCAGAAGGCGCCCGATGGTCTCGCTGCGCTCCTTTAAATCCAGCTTGTCCTCATACCTGCGCAGAAGCTCCGAAAGCCGTTTCATCCTCTGGGCCTGGCTGTCCCGGTTCCTGCTTAAGGTCTTGTCGTAAACCGGAATCTGCCGGGTCTCCTCATACAGGGTCCGCATATAGACCAGGGCCTCCCGCACCCGCCGGCTGTTGCCCAGACGGACCACAGGAAAGGGGATCCGCCTGTCCTGGAAGGTCAGGGAGGTAAGTTTGCGGACCACGCCGTCAATGGGATGGTTGTTGTAGGCAGTGAACAGCACGGTCCGCTCATTGAAAAATGCCGTAAGAATGGTATTGAGGATGGTGTTTGTCTTGCCGGTTCCCGGGGGACCCTGGACATAGGCCACCGGATACTTCATGGCATGGTCAATGGCCAGAAGCTGGTCCAGATTGATCCGCCGGTCCACCAGGGTAATGGGTACGGTCCGCCTGCTGCGGGGACGGTCCAGCAGATCCCCGAAAAAGGCCCGGACAGGCACCGGCACCTGGCCGTTCCGGTACATTTCCAGAATGGCCCCATACTCCTTGTGAAGGTCCAGGGCCACATCCATCCCCAGGCCGATCACATAGGGCATGTCATCCACCCCGGATACCCCCCGGCTGGTACGGGTAACCGCATCCTTGATCTGCTCCTGGTTCCCCTCAAAATCCCGGAGAAGTTCATAATCCTCCGCATCCAGATACCTGCGGATGCTCTCCCGGCTGCCGGATATGGTGAACTCGGTACAGACGGTAATATCCTCCCCCGGCTTTAAGCAGCGGTTCTTCACATCCAGATTCAGCCGCCGGTAGGCAAGGACATACAGCCCTTTGGCCGTGTGGATGCTGAGTACATTCATGGCAAGCTGCTGGATGGTAAGCCTGCGGTTTAAGGCCCCTTTCATGTCCCCCTGCTGCCGTTCCCGCTCCGCCCGGATCTGGAATTCCTGGACCACCTTCTGGAACTGCCCGTCGCTTAAAGGGTATACCTCCCCCTGGAAGCTGTCCCGGTCCAGATACCGGACCAGGGAAAAATCCGTCCGGTAGGGAGTCGTGTCCATCCGGCTGCAGTTCTCCAGGTAATCCAGAATCTTCAGATTGGCCACCTGGTCAAAGATGGTCCTGTATTTGTGGGGATTTTCATGGATATCCCGGACAAGGGCCTCATTGACGGGACAGTAGGAACCTTCCAGCACCTGGGAGGTGAGAATGGAATCAATATAAATGGTATCAAACGGTTTCAGGGTATACTGGCCCAGGTGAAGCCCTTCCACCGCCAGGGACCTGCGGGCCACATTGAGACTGCGGATGCCGATCCAGTACCGGGTCACCTGGCCGCCGGCATTGCGGTACTCAATGGTCAGCCATTTTCCTTCATGAATGGCCTGGAAAATATCGCGGTGGATGGGATTCATGAAACGTCTCCTTTTTACATACTCTCAGACATGGAACGGCTGCTCTTCTCGGCAGAGGCAGCCTCCTGTCCGGCTGTGCCTGCCGGAAAACACCAGACGGGCATCCGCCCTGCTACTACGCAATCTCCCGGCTGTCACACAGCCATTCCAGATAGCGTATGCCGGCCTTCCGGCCGGAAGGCCGGGAGAAACCGGCGCCGGTTCCTTCCTCCGGCCGGCGGTCCCTTATATCCGCTGCCGGACCGTACCACAGATACTCCACAGGCGGCCTGGCCGCCCGGCAGGTCCTGCTCCCGCAGATCATGGCATCCATGGGCACTTCCAGAAGCTGGCTTAAAGCATAGAGGTTGTCTACCGTAGGCAGACTCCTTCCGTTTAACCAGTAGTACACCCCCTGGACACTTTCCAGGGCCAGGTGCTCCTGGACATCCCGGGCCGTAATATGCCGTGCATCCATCAGCTGCCGGATACGCCTTCCTGTGCCGATTCTGTCAATCACCGGAAACATGCGATTCCTCCTTTTTGTCCGGGGCCTATACCCCCACCGGCCTGGTCACCTGATACAGCCACCGGGCCTCCTCCTCTGTCAGGAAGGGGGCAAGCTTCTCATAGACCCCGGCATGGTATTCATTGAGCCAGGCAATGTCCTGCTTCTCCATCAAAGACAGATCCACCGGTTCCAGGTCAATGGGCACACAGGTCAGATATTCAAAGCACAGGAACCGGCCATATGCCGTTGTCTCCGCCTCCCTGCAGAATACCAGGTTCTCGGTGCGGATGCCGTGGCTGCCCTCAATATACAGTCCCGGCTCGTCGGAGCAGACCATTCCCGGCCGGAAGGGGGCCGAGTCCATACGCTCCGGCACCACCTTATAGCGGATTCCCGCCGGACGCTCATGGACGTTCAGCAGATACCCTACCCCATGGCCGGTTCCGTGGTTGTAATCCAGTCCCCGCTGCCACAGGGGGCCCCTGGCCACATAATCCAGGCTTAAACCGCTGCACCCTTCCAGAAACTTCACATGGCCCAGCCGCAGCATGCTGACCAGTACCAGGGTATAATGCTCCCGCTCTTCCTCCGTCACCGGTCCCAGGGCAAAGGTCCGGGTCACGTCGGTGGTTCCCTCCAGATACTGTCCGCCGGAATCTACCAGGTAAAGCCCCTTAGGCTCCAGCACGGCGCAGGATTCCGGTACTGCATGGTAATGGCACATGGCAGCATTGGCCCCATAGGCGGAGATGGTGGAAAAGCTTAGATCCAGGGCACCCTGGCCTTTCCGCAGGGTCTCCAGATAGTCTGCCACACTGCACTCGTCCATGGGAATCTTACCGATATTCTGCTTCATCCAGTAGATAAATTTCGTCAGGGCCACCCCGTCTTTGATGTGGGCCGCCTTCATATTCTCAATCTCAACCGGATTCTTGCAGGCCTTCCGGATAACCGTGGGATTCATCCGGTCCACCACCCGGCAGCTTTTGTCCAGGCTTCGTAAAATGGCATAATTGACCTTGGCCTTCTCCAGAAGCACCGTCTCCCCTTTAAGCTCCCGGACATAACCGTAGATTTCCCCGTAAGGGCGCAGGGCCACTCCCAGGCCGGAAAGGTACGCGGCCACCGGCTCCGGCACCGCGGCCGGACTGATATACAGGTACGCCTGATCCCTGGTCACTGCCAGATAGGACAGCACCACCGGATTGCAGGGAATGTCCCCGCCCCGGATGTTCAGAAGCCAGACTATGTCATCCAGGGTCGTAAGAATATGCACGCCGGCATGAAGCTTCTCCATGTCCTGCCGCAGCTGTGCCAGCTTATGGGCGGCAGACTGACCGGCATACTGCTCTTCAAGAATCCATACGGGATTTGCCGGAAGGCCGGGACGGTCCTGCCAGATCTCGCCCACCAGGTCCCCGTCCGCTGCCAGGCATATGCCCCTGGGGGCCAGAGCGGCGGCCAGGTCCTCCCCCAGCCGTCCGTTTACCACCCGCCCGTCAAAGCCCAGGACTCCCTGGTCCGGCAGATGCTGCTCCAGATATTCCTCCAGGGAAGGCACCCCGGCCACCCCCATTTTCATCAGGGTCACACCGCTTCCTTCCAGCTGGGCCGCTGCCTGGACAAAATACCGCCCGTCGGTCCACACTCCGGCCCAGTCCTTCATGACCAGGGCCGTACCGGCAGAGCCGGTAAATCCTGTGAGATAGCTTCGGCAGGCAAAATGCTCCCCCACATATTCCGATTCATGAAAATCGGCCGTAGGGACCAGATACGCATCAATCCCTCTTTCCTCCATCCGCTCCCTGAGAAGCCGGATTCTCTCCTTCACCTGGTTCATAGTTTCTCGATCTCCTCCTTCATGGCATCCTCTATGGCAGCGGCAATCCCTTCGCTGTAGGTGGGATGGGCCCGCATGGCCCTGGACATCTGTTCCGCCGTCAGACCGTTGGCAATGGCCGTGGCCATCTCACCGATCATATCCGTAGCCCGCGGGCAGACCATCTGGGCTCCTACAATGGTATTGGTGTAAGCCTCAAAGATCAGACGGATAAAGCCGTCCTCCTCCCGGGAAATAATGGACTTTCCGTTGCCCTCCATGGTATACATGCCGCAGCGCACCTTCATGCCCAGGCTCACAGCCGTCTGCTCGGTAATGCCCACCGTGGCGATCTCCGGGTGGGTGTAGATACAGTTGGGTACAATGGGAAGGGATACATACATGCCGTTGGGCACTGCTTCCAGGCGGATGCTGTGCTGCTTTCCGGCCAGCTTCTCCACCACATAGGTGGCCTGGGCCATGGCCACATGGGCCAGCTGGGTCTTTGCCACCACATCTCCCACCGCATAGATCCCCGGCTCGCTGGTCATAAAGTCGTCGTTTACCACCAGCCTGCCGTCCTTTTCCTCCAGATGTACGTCATTGCCGCACAGATTCTCAAAGTACGGCTTTCTTCCGATGGCCACGATGACCTGGCTGGCCTTGATCCGTGTCACTTCCCCGTTCTCCAGGCGCACCACACAGTTCAGGCCGTCCTCATTGACAATCTCCTCCAGAAAGATATTGCAGTAGATGGAAATGCCTTTCCTGCGCATCTGCTTCTCCAGGGCCGCGGACACCTCCGTGTCCATGGGGCCTAACAGATGGGGGCCTTTTTCCAGAATGGTCACCTTGGAACAGAGGGCCTGGAATATGGTGGCAAACTCCACGCCGATGACGCCGCCTCCCAGGATCACTACCCGGTCAAAATTCCAGTTCCGGGTAGCCAGAAGCCGGTCGCTGTTAATTACCCCCGGCAGCCGCAGTCCCGGAATATCCGGCATCAGGGGCCTGGCTCCGGTGGCGATTATGATATTCTGTGCCCGGAGATACTCCCTGCCGCTTTCGTTGACCACCTCCACGGTCCGCTCCCGCCGGATGGCAGCCGTGCCTTTGATGTAGTCGATGCCGTTCTCCCGGAACAGGTTCTCGATCTCCGTGCGGTATTTCTGGACGGAACGCTTCTTGTATTCCTGCATTTTGGCATAATCAAAGGAAATAAAGTCCGTGGACACGCCGAACTGGTCGCTGCGCTGCATCATGGAGAAAATATTGGACGCGTAAAGCAGTGCCTTGGTGGGAATGCAGCCCCGGTTGATGCAGGCCCCTCCCAGCTTGTCCTTGTCCACCACAACCACCCGCATCCCCAGGGCCGCTGCCTTTAAGGCCGCCGTATAACCTCCCGGACCGGCGCCGATAATCACCAGATCATAATTTAAAGCCATTATCCTTCCCCCTCTTATTCTAGAATAAATTTAAATTAACACAGGCATTCCAGACCCCGTCCTCCCCGATGGGAGTGGTGACGTAATCCGCCGCCTGCTTTAATTCTTCCACTCCGTTGCCCATGGCAACCCCTATCCCTGCGGCACAGACAATCTCATAATCATTCATGCTGTCCCCGAATGCCACGGTATGCTCCATGGGTATCCCGTAATAAGCGCAGAGCCGCTCCAGGCCCCTGGCCTTGGAAGCCTCCTTCTCAATAATATCCGCCCCCCACCGGCCGGCAAACATGGGCAGCTTTAACTGGGGAAAGGCCGCTTCCAGCTCCTTTACCCCCTGTTCCTCCCCAATGTAGGTCATGGTACGCACTCCCAGATCCGGCAGCTCCCATGGGTCCCGGAAATTCCGGTCAGACTCCCCCCACCGTCTGCGGTCATAATCCACAATGTTCTCCGGGTTGGTAAAATAATCCCGGTCCCCGGTGGTAACCCCTACGGAATAGGGCTTTCCCCGGGCAAAGGAAAGCACGGCTTCCACCAGCTCCCGTTTCATAAAATGCTCATAAACCAGCCGGTCTCCCACGGTAATCTTGGTTCCGTTTAACTGAATCGTTCCGTCCGGCCGGACCAGGTCCAGAATCCCGGCGCTGAATTTGGTATCCAGGTCCCGCCCGGTGGCCAGCACAATGTAATAGTGCTTCCTGAGGGCCTTCAGGGCCCGGGACGCGCTGTCGGGAATCCGGTAGTCCCCATGGTCCAGCAGGGTCATATCGTAGTCAAAACTGACAATTCCCTTCATGGCGGCATATTCCTCCTTTCCCGTCAGATGTACTCTCTGTTTTGGATATGCTCCAGTATTATAATAACATTCTTTCCAGGGTTTGCAAACGCCTAATTTTCTTTTGGGTACTAAAAAAGCCGCACCGGTTCTGCCGGCCACGGCTTTTGTCTGTGAATTCATAGGGTAATGGAAGGCAAAACACCTGCCAGACCCTGCGCCTGCGGTTTTGCAGGCAGCAAAAAATCGGGGCAACAGGATTTGAACCTGCGACCTCTCGGCCCCCAGCCGAGCGCGCTACCAAGCTACGCCATACCCCGAATTTTTCCAACTTCCATAGTATAGCAGATTTTTATTCATTTGAAAAGTACTTTTTTTATTTTTTTTGCATTTTTTTGAAAAACCAGGTAACAGTTCAGATACCCCTTGAACTGTTACAAAACAAGTTACTGTTCAGGTGGCGGGGAACACCGGACAAAACCAGGACGTTTGGCTGGCCTGTAAGACGGTTCATGCTTTGCTTTACAGACAAGGCTTTCTATTATATAATAGGAACACCTGGCGGGAGACCGCTCCCAGTACCTTCCGGGAACCGGCGTCTGGCGCCTAAAATATACAAGAAATGAGGACAACCGGCATGAATCTATTGGAAGCTGCTGGAAACGGCATTCTGGCTATCATCAAAACCGCCTATTTTCTGCTGTGGGG
>CAJTOV010000013.1 GCA_910577765.1 uncultured Lachnospiraceae bacterium | reverse complement strand
AAGCCAGCTTGACGTCTGTTCTCGTCCAGTTTTCCCCGCCCCGTGAACTGTAACACAAAAATCGCAGAAGTCCGAATAGAATGCTTGTGCAATGTCAATAAAACAATTTGGAAATTCACAAAAAAATTATGCACAAGTGCAGGATATTCCAAGAAAGGTTAGAATAACACATGGCAATTCCTACATAAAAACCATATAATAACAACATCAGATATATATGCTGCAACAGCTCAGACAGCGGCCTGTGGAAGGAAACAGAAGGAAACCAATCCCTGCTGTCCGGGCGGTTAAAGGCATTACCAGCGGTTACAGATGTACTCCCGGAGTCTCCCCACACCAGCCCTTGTGGCTGAGATTCCGGGTACATCAGATCAAAAAGGAGGACGTATTATGAAGAAAGTATTAAGTGCAGCGATGGCAACCATGATGGTGCTGAGTCTGGCAGCCTGCGGCGGAAGCAAGCCTGCGGAGACTACAGCGGCTCCGGCTCCGGCAGCTTCCGAGGCCAGGACCGAAGCTCCGGCAGAGACCAAGGCAGATGCACCGGCAGAGTCTCAGGCCGCCGGGGAGAAGGCTCCCGAGGATTACAGCGGCACCGTGGTGGTGTACTCGCCCCATGACGCAGACCCGCTGAATGCAGGAGTGAACCTGTTCATGGCCAAGTATCCCAATGTGAAGGTGGAAGTGGTGGCAGCCGGTACCGGCGAGCTGTGCAACCGGATCGCGGCTGAGTCGGCCAATCCCATTGCCGATGTGCTCTGGGGCGGCGGCGCTGACTCCCTGGCGGCATTTAAGGAGTATTTCGCACCCTATGTCTGTGCCAATGACGATGTGATCGACGCAGCCTACAAGGACCCGGACGGACTGTGGATCGGCGAGAGCCCCCTGCCCATGGTGCTTTTCTATAATAAGGAACTGATTGAGAAGGACGGCATGGAGATCCCGGATACCTGGGAGGACCTGACCCAGCCGGAGTGGAAAGGCAAGATCGCTTACTGCCTGCCCTCCAAGTCCGGTTCTGCCTATACCCAGCTGGTGACCATGCTTCTGGGTCATGGCGGCAAGGAAGAGGGATGGACCTTCATCAAACAGCTTTATGACAATCTGGACGGCAAGATCGTGGATTCCTCCGGCAAATGCCACAAGATGGTAGCGGACGGCGAGTTCTATGTGGGCCTGACCCTGGAAAAGGCCGCGGTCCAGTACAAGGACAACGACAAAGTGGGCTTCTGCTATCCCCAGGACGGAACCAGTGCGGTTCCCGACGGCGTGGCACTGGTGAAAGGTGCTCCCAACGAGGAAAATGCAAAGCTGTTCATTGATTTCGTAACATCCAAGGAATGCCAGACCGAGCAGAGCCAGAACTGGGGCCGCCGTCCGGTGCGCAGTGACATGGAAGTAGGCGAGGGCCTTGCCAAGCTCAGCGAGCTGGTGCTGGTAGATTATGACTTTGACTGGGCTGCCAATGACAAGGAAGGCATTATCGAACAGTTCAACGACATTATGGTAGACTAAATATTAACGGGGGTGGCTGCATCCGGCAGCGCCCCCTTTCCGGGAATACACACAATCAAAAAGGAGGTACCTGGCATGAGCCATGCAGTCATTATCAAGAAAGCCGTGAAAAAATACGGCGATTTCACAGCACTGAACGGGGTGGACCTGGACATAAAGCCAGGGGAGTTCTTTACCCTGCTGGGACCGTCCGGCTGCGGCAAGACCACCCTGCTGCGGATGATCGCCGGCTTCAATACCGTGGACGGCGGGGAAATCTACTTTGACGACAGGCTGATCAACCGGGTGGAGGCCCACAAGCGGGATATCGGGATGGTGTTCCAGAACTATGCCATTTTCCCCCACCTGACCGTGGCGGAGAATGTGGCCTATGGCCTGAAAGCCAAAAAGGTGCCCAAAGGGGAGATTGCCAGACGGGTGGAGGAAGCCCTGGACTTAGTCCAGATCGGCAAGCTGAAGGACCGCAAGCCCAATGAGCTGTCCGGCGGCCAGCAGCAGCGGGTGGCCCTGGCCCGGGCCTTTGTCATTGAGCCCAGCGTGCTGCTGATGGATGAGCCCCTGTCCAACCTGGATGCCAAGCTGCGGGTGCAGATGCGCACCGTGATCAAGAAGCTCCAGCGCCGGCTGGGCATCACCACCATCTATGTGACCCATGACCAGGAGGAAGCCCTGGCCATATCGGACCGGATCGCTGTCATGAAAGAAGGCAATATCATGCAGGTAGGCTCCCCGGAGGAGATCTACAAGCACCCGGAGAATACCTTTGTGGCCGGGTTTATCGGAGTCTCCAACTTTGTGGAATGCGAGATCCGGTCCGGGGAGGAGTCCGCAGCCGAAACGCCAGAGTCAGGCGCCCAGGCGCCCGCTCCGGACCGGCCAGCTGCCGCAGCCGAAACGCCAGAGCCAGGTGCCCAGGCGCCCGCTCCGGACCAGCCAGCCGCCGCAGCCAAAAAGCAGGCAGCAGCGGGCGCGGCAGGCGCTGTCCCTGCCCGGGTCTCCATCAAGGACGAGTGTACCATCTCTGCCAGGCTCCGCACACCCTTCACCGGCAAAGGCATTATTTCCGCCAGGCCGGAGCAGCTGTTCTTCGCCGGTCAGGAAGGCCTTCCCGGAAAGATCGTGATTTCCACCTTCCTAGGGGATTTCATTGAATATGAGATTGAACTGGACAATGGCCAGACCCTGCAGCTAAACGAGTACACCAAGGACGTCCATACGGTCCGGCCCGACGGAGAGCGTGTCTTTGTGAACTTTAACACGGAAGCAGTGAGTATCTATGACGCGGATACCCTGGAGGTGATTTCATGCTGAAAAACAAAAGGCTGGATTTCTGGTTCTGGGTCAAGGTGCTGGTAGTAGTGTTCATGCTGGCCTTCCTGATCTATCCCTTCTGCACCCTGATTACCCGAAGCTTCTTTTCGGCCAAGACAGAAGGCGTGACCCTGGCCAACTACATCCGCTTCTTTACCAAGAAATATTACTACTCGGCACTGGGGCGCAGTCTCCAGGTGTCCCTGTTTGCCACCTGCACCACCCTGATGGTAGGGGTGCCCATGGCATACCTGATGTCCCGGTACAATATCTGGGGTAAGAAATTGATCCACATTTTCATTATCATGAGCCTGATGAGCCCGCCCTTTATCGGCGCCTACAGCTGGATCATGCTGTTTGGCCGGGCCGGGCTGGTGACCCGGTTCTTCGCGGATTACCTGGGCATCACGCTGCCCAGCATTTACGGGAAGATCGGCATCATCCTGGTGTTTACCTTTAAGCTGTTTCCCTATGTGTACCTGTACACCTCCGGGGCCATGGGCAGCATTGACTCCAGCCTGGAGGAGGCGGCAGAGAACCTGGGCAGCAGCAAGCTGCGCCGTCTGTTTACCGTGACCATTCCGGTGATCATTCCCTCCATTCTGGCCGGGGCCATTATGGTGTTTATGACCAGTCTGGCAGATTTCGGCACCCCCATGCTGATCGGTGAAGGGTATATGGTGCTGCCGGTGCTGGTGTACAACGAGTACATGAGTGAGATCGGGGGAAATGCCCATCTGGCCAGTGCCCTGTCAGTGATCGTGGTGCTGTGTTCCACCACGGTACTGCTGGTGCAGAAGTTCTACGTGTCCCGGAAGAATTACGTCATGACTGCCATGCGTCCTCCCAAAGAAGTGCAGCTTCACGGCTGGCAGCGGGCGGCAGCCACCCTGCCGGTATGCCTGGTGACCTTCATCGGCATTCTGCCCCAGATCGTGGTACTGGTCAGCAGCTTTGTGAAATGTGATTTCACCGGGTTCCAGAAAGGCTTCAGCCTGGGAAGCTATACCACCATTTTCAACCGGCTGGCCACCAACATCCGCAACACCTTTGTGTTCTCCACCATTGCCATTGTGTTTATCGTCATCATCGGCATGCTGATTTCCTACATTGTGGTGCGGCAGAAAGGGTGGTTTGCCCAGGTTATGGACCTGCTGATCATGTTCCCCTTTGTCATTCCCGGGGCTGTGCTGGGTATCAGCCTGATCGTGGCCTTCAACAAGGAGCCGGTGATCCTGACCGGTACGGCAGCCATTATCATCATCGCATACGTGGTCCGCAAGCTTCCCTACACGGTCCGGTCCGGCAGCGCCTTCTTACAGCAGATGGACCCCAGTGTGGAGGAGGCCTCCATCAATCTGGGGGTGTCGCCTATGAAGACATTTTTCATGGTGACCGCACGGCTTATGGCGCCTGGGGTTCTGTCCGGTGCCATCCTTAGCTGGATCACCTGTATCAATGAGCTGTCCTCCAGCGTCATGCTGTACGGAGGAAAGACCAGTACCATCTCCGTGGCCATTTACACGGAAGTGGTGCGCAACAGCTACGGCACGGCAGCCGCCCTGGCGTCGATTCTGACGGTCAGTACGGTGGTGTCCCTGCTGATTTTCCTGAAAGTAAGCAAGGGGAAGGTGTCGGTGGTATAGGAAACCTAATACTTCCTGTCCGGCTGCGCCGGACAAGAAGATGCTCTTCATAAATCGTAATGTGCGTGACAAAAAAGGAAAAGGTACAGGATATGATACAGTTTGGCACCGGCGGATGGCGGGCAGTCATCGGCGAGGAATTTACCAAGGAGAACATCCAGAAGCTGGCCCTGGCCCTCTGTATGAAAATGAAGGCGGAAGGGGTGGCAGATGAGGGAATCGTGGCCGGGTATGACCGGCGGTTCCTGTCCAAGGAGGCGGTGATCTGGGCCTGCGAGATTTTTACAAAGGAAGGCATCCGGGTCTGGTTTGTGAACCGCAGTTCGCCTACACCCCTGATCATGTATTATGTTATGCGCCAGGGGCTTCACTACGGATTCATGGTGACGGCCAGCCACAACCCGGCTATTTACAACGGGCTGAAGGTCTTTACCTATGGAGGGCGGGACGCGGACGAGGGCCAGACCCGGGACATAGAGCGTTGGATGGAGCTGGCAGAAACCCGCTACCAGCCCGATGACCGGGAGAAGGGGAAAATGCCCACCACCTTTTATCAGAAATCCGTGGAACAGGGCATGGTCCGGGAGATTCATCCGCTCAATGACTATCTGGACAATATTATCCAGGTCATTGACATGCAGGCCATCCGCAGGGGGGACCTGCGGGTGGCCGTGGACCCTATGTACGGGGTGGGGCTGACGCCTCTTAACACCATTCTGTCCATGGCCCGGTGCACCATTGAAACCATCAATGCCCAGCATGACACGCTGTTCGGCGGGAAAATGCCGGCGCCTACGGCCCAGACCCTTAGGGGCTTACAGAATTATGTGCTGGACCGGTACTGCGACATCGGCATTGCCACCGACGGGGACGCAGACCGGCTGGGGGTGGTGGATGACAAAGGACGCTATCTGCATCCCAACGAAATCCTGGTGGCTCTCTACTATTACCTGCTGGAATACAAGGGCTGGCGGGGAGACGCGGTGCGGAATATTTCCACCACCCATGTACTGGACCGGGTGGCGGAAAGCTTTGGACAGAAGTGCCATGAGGTGCCTGTGGGGTTCAAGTATATTTCCGCCCGGATGCAGGAGACCGGAGCCATCATCGGCGGCGAGTCCTCAGGGGGTCTGACAGTGAAGGGCCACATCCACGGCAAGGACGGCATCTATGCCGCAGCCCTGCTGGTGGAGATGATTGCCGTGTCGGGCAGGAAACTGTCGGAGCTGATGGCGGATATCCGGGGCCGGTACGGGGAGATCCGCATGGAGGAACGGTCCTACCGGTTCAGTCCCCAGGAAAAGGACCAGATATACCAGGTGCTCATGGAAGAACACCAGCTTCCACGGCTTCCCTGGCAGGTGGAGCAGGTGTCCTGGGTGGATGGCTGCAAGGTGTATTTCCAGAATGGCGGCTGGGTCAGCGCGAGATTTTCCGGCACAGAGCCATTGCTGCGGATCTTCTGTGAGATGGACCGGCAGGAGGATGCCCGGGAAGCCTGCGGGATATTTCAGCGGTTTCTGGGGCTGCCGGAAGGCGTGTGATGCCCCCGTGAATAGTAACAGTGTGACAGGGCAAGGACAAATAATTCTTGCAACTTACATTCTTTTGGTGCATAATAATTATAGCAGGAAGCAGAACTGGACAGGCAGAGAAAGGATGGTGCAGGGATTATGACGGAAGTTGCAAGGCTGCTTTTGGGTTTACGGGCTGCCGGATGGACGGAGAAGGAGATCAATGATTTTGTACTTTATATTGAATCCGGGGAAGAACAGTATAAGCCAAAGCCAAGAAGAGAATTAACGGAATAAAGAGAAGGAATGCCAAATAACCTGCTGTATTCGTCAAATGCCCATGCCGGAAGGACTGGCACCGCAGGCACGACACCTGGTTAAAAGGCTGCCACAGAAAGGTTAAACACCTTTTTTTGCGGCAGCCTTTTTCATAAGCGGTAAACACGCTTTGTTCCCAGGCAGCGCTTTCTCACACATTGAACCGGTCATAAAGTCCGTAACAGTCCAGACACAGCTTCCTGTCCCCGTCCATGCGAATCCATTTTGTGCCGGTCTGTTCGCCGCAGCAGTCGCAGATGCAGGAGTCAAACAGTTTCGCCCGCTCCGGCAGGGGGATGGTGGCCTCCTTGACCTGGAACATTTCCTCGTCCGTGCAGCTATGGTAATAGGCAAATGCCTGGTCCCGGGACAGGCCCTGGGGTCTGGGCCGCAGCACCAGGCGCACGGACCGGCCGGTGGTCCGGTTGTAAAAGGAAAATGCCTGCTTGCCCCGCAGATGGAACAGCAGGTTGCCCTTTCCGATGCTGCATCCTAAGATAGCCTGGATGGCGTCACAGCCGCAGGCGTCATTTTCCGCAATGCACACCACCTGCTCGTCGTCGGAAAAGGTCAGGTCCAGCAGCCGGATGGCATAAAGGGATGCCCGGTAGCCGATGGTCAGGCCTGGGCACTCATGGCCGTGGAAGGCAGCCGCCTTTTCCCAAAGTAATTTCTTGTCCATATCTGAACGTCCTCCTTTTAAACTGATTTCTTTCCGGAAGCAGCGGACACCTATCCGACCACCGCAACCTTCCGGTCCCCCAGAGTCACCAGGGCAGCAGGAATCCCGTAAACCGTCTCCAGGGATTCCTCCGTGATCACATTTTCATCCCCGTACCGGTATACCAGCCCGTCCTGCATCAGCAGGAACCGGTTGCAGCAGCGCAGGGCCAGGTTCAGGTCATGGATCACCACCAGCACGGTGATGCCCTGCTCCCGGGCCATCCGGCGTACCAGCCCCATCATCTCGTACTGGTTTCTGGGGTCCAGGCTGCTGGTGGGTTCATCCAGCAAAAGGAGCCTGGGCTCCTGGACAAATGCCCTGGCCAGCATAACCTTCTGGGCCTCGCCGCCGCTAAGCTCATGGATATACCGGAGCCGGAATTTGTCCATGCCGGTCTGTTCCAGCATCCGGTCGCACAGGGCGTAATCCTCCCGGGTAAGGCCCCATTTCATGTGGGGCTTCCGGCCAAGAAGCACCGCGTCATAGACCGTGGTCTGGCTCATTTCATTGTGCTGGGCCACATAGGCAATGGTTCTTGCCGCCTCCAGCCGGCCCATGGCATAGACATTTCTGCCGTCAATCCGCACCAGGCCGCTGCGGGGAGCGCGGATGCGGGCCAGGCAGGTGATCAGGGTGGACTTGCCTGCCCCGTTGTTGCCCAGAATCCCCACACAGTCGCCGGGACCGGCGGAAAAGGAAATGTCCCGCAGCACCTGGCGGTTCCCATAGAAATAGGAAATATGTTCCACCTGGATCATCGCAGATTCCCCCTTTTAAAGATCATGTAGAGGAACAGGGGCGCCCCCAGAAAGGAGGTCAGGGCCCCGATGGGAAGGATGCCGGGGGCCACGATCCTCCGGGATGCCACCTCCGACAGCACCAGAATCACCGCGCCGGTCAGGGCGGAGGCCGGAATCAGGAACCGGTGGTCATTGCCCACAAACCGCCGTACCATATGGGGCGCCACCAGGCCGATGAAGCTGATGCAGCCCACAAATGCCGTGGCCACCGCAGCCATCAGGGCACAGACGGTCATGGAGACCACCACCAGCCTGTCCACCGGCACCCCCAGGCTTCTGGCCGTGTCCGCCCCGCTTTCCATGGCATTAAAATTCCACCGGTTCCCCAGGAAATACACCAGGGCCCCGGCAGTGATCCATGCCATGAGACCGATCTCCTTCCAGCTTGCCCGGCCCAGGTCCCCGAAGGTCCAGTAGACCACGGAAGCCACCTTCACATCGTCTGCAAAATACTGGACCAGGGTGGTGCCTCCGCTGAACAGGGAGCTTAAAGCCACACCTGCCAGAATCATGGTGCCTGGGGCCACCCGGGCAATCCGGGACAGCCCCAGGATGATCACCGTGGTCAGAAATCCTCCCACAAAGGCGCACAGGGTCACCATGTAAGGATTGGTGATGGACACCGCAGCCGCCGAAGCGCCGGCATTGACCTGGGCTCCGGCATCCAGGCAGACGATGGCAAATGCCGCCCCAAAGGATGCTCCCTGGGAGACCCCCAGGGTGGAAGCGGAGGCCAGGGGATTGCGCAGCACATTCTGCATAATGCATCCGGCCAGGGCCAGGCCGCAGCCAACCACCACACCGGTGACGATCCGGGGCATGCGGATATTCCAGACAATGGCATGGCTCTGCCGGGTCCCCGGCCCGGCCAGGGCAGTCAGAATCTCCCCCAGGGACAGCCCCGAGGACCCCACGGAAATGGACAAAACCACGGACACGGAAAGCAGGACTGCCAGTCCGAGAAGCACCAGCCACTTGCGGGCAACGAACCGGCGGTAGGTGTCCTGGCAGGCCAGGGTGCCGGTGCGGTCAGGGGCCTTCCGGCAGAAGCGGTCCCGGGCCGGACTGCCGGTGCGGTCAGGGGCCTTCCGGCAGAAGCGGTCCCGGGCCGGACTGCCGCTTCCCCAGAGCCGCCCTTTGCAGAAGTATTTCGGCAGCAATTCCCGGAACCAGGAAGCAGCCGGCTGTTTTTCGCATTTTACATTCGCTCCCATAGGCCCTTACTCTCCCAACGTCAATTTTCCAAAATACAGCCCGTCCGCCTCCATCTCCCGGAAAAATCCCCTGCCCAGAAACATTTCCAGAATCTCATTGCCCTTGGTCTCCATGTCAATATCTTCAAACCGGTCCGGATACAGCACCTTGCCTGCATAGTAGGCATCCATGAGACAGTAGGTAATATTGGTGGAGTAGTTGTTAAAGGCCGGCATGGTGTAAACCTCCCCTTCCCGGACCGCAGTCAGGGCCTGGAAGACATCCGGTGCGGAAGCATATTCCTCATTGACCAGACTCATATTGCCCGGGTCCAGGAAGATAACATCCGGGTCCCACACAAGAACCTGCTCCAGGTCCACCTGAAAGCCGGAGGCTTCCCCGGTTTCATCTGCCACATTTTTGGCTCCGATGGCCAGGAAAGGGCCGAAATTGGCGTAGGTTCCGGTAAAACCATGGGCCCCGGAATAGGTCACGGCTCCCGTGTACACCGACGGCTTCCGGGAATCCTCCACAGTTAAGGCC
Source organism: uncultured Lachnospiraceae bacterium (assembly GCA_910577765.1). Classification (GTDB taxonomy): domain Bacteria; phylum Bacillota; class Clostridia; order Lachnospirales; family Lachnospiraceae; genus Brotaphodocola. The sequence goes on along the minus strand of CAJTOV010000013.1, from coordinate 33,799 downwards.
CGCTGGGATAAGTCCTCCTTGCAGGCGCCGATATAGTCCAGAAGCTCCCGGCACCGTTCCTGGCGGCCTACAATATCCGCAGTCAGTTCCAGGGCATCCTGCCAGTTTTCGTCAATAAAGTTGGCGCTGGGGCAGCGGATACTGACCACCGGAATGCCGGTTTCCTGCTGGAGCTGTTCCGCCGCCTCCTGGACAAAGCAGGTAAGGATCACGTCCGGCGCAGCCTTTAAGACCTCTTCCGGATAAGCCGTGTAGGCGGAACCGCCTCCTTTGCCGATAATAGGCAGATCCTTGAAGCTGTCATAATAAGCGTAGGCATAATCCCGGCGGGTGGAAGTCCCAAAGCCCTTGTCCGTCTCCTCCACTCCGGCCAGCAGGTCCGTGGCCTGCAGGTAGGTAACCATCCGCAGGGCATTGTTGCCGTTGCAGATAACGGAACGGACCTCGGTGGGAATCTCCACCTGACGGCCCAGCATGTCGGTGACGGTCCGGGTGGAGGAAGCTGCATCTGCTCCGGCAGGGGCATCAGAGGCCGGAGAAGGATCGCCGGCAGCAGGAGACTGGGTGCCGGAAGCCGGGGCAGCGCCTGGAGAGACACCGCCGGATACATTGGCGGAGGTGTCCCCGGCCAGAGTCGTGGTGGCTGCCTCCCTCCCGGCTCCGCAGCCACAGAGCCCCGCCGCCAGGACAATGGCCAGGGAGCAGGTTAAAGGTTTCATAAAGGTTTTTAAATTCATTGTGAGGATATCCTTTCCAGAAAAAGAAAGCAGGCAAATCCTCTTCTGGGGAAATGTCTGCTTTCTGAGCATACAATTAAAAAGTCACTACCGGTTCCTGCCAGCCAGCGCCGGCAAAGGATAAAAAGATTCAGTGCTTCTGCACCATGGACAGCTTCGTGCTGGTTTTGAATTGTATTATATACGATCCAGGAAGGAAAATCAAGATCAAGCTGGCATGTAAGGCTGTTTTTGGGTAACAGTTGGTAACAGTTCAGATACCCCTTGAACTGTTACGGCATACGGCCATTCAGAATCGCTAACGCGATGGGCCGTATGCCCGCGACCGCTACATTTTCTTACGGTCAGCGCGGTAAACGCGCAGACCTATCTGAACTGTTACGGCATCACACCGGCACGGTCCCAAACCGGCTCTGGTACTCAGACGGAGACAGCCCCACGATCTTTTTAAACTGGGCGCTGAAATAAGCCGTGTCCGAGTAGCCCACCTGGTCCGCCACTTCGTAGACCTTCACCCGGCAGTCCATGAGAAGCTCCATGGCCAGCCGAAGCCGGTAGTAGATCAGGTAGTTGGTAAAGGTATAGCTGGTTTCCTTCTTGAACATCCGGCTTAAGTATCCCTCGCTGATCTCCAGCTCGTGGGCAACGGTACTGATGGAAATATCCTCCTGGTAATGATGGCGGATGAAACGGATAGCCCCCTCCACGTAGCTGTTCTGGGCAGACCGGTCCGTCTGAAAACCATATATGGGAAAAGCATCCGCTCCCGGCCCGGAAACCACTCCGGCAGCCATCCTGCCCCCCGGCCCGAACCCGGCTCCGGCAGTCATCCCGCCCCCCGGCCCGAATCCGGCTCCGGCAGCCATCCCTGCCCCCGGCCCAACCCCGGCCCCGGCGGTCATCCCGGCCCCGGGGCCGGAGGCAGTGCGGACTAACGTCCCCACTGCCTCCTCCAAGTCTCCATCCTTGAGAGGCTTTAACAGATAATCACTGACCCCCAGCCGCAGCGCACTCTGTGCATACTTAAAATCACTGTGGGCCGTGAGAATGATGAACCGGGAACGGCAGCCGGCCTGCCGCAGCTTCGTAATCATCTCCACCCCGTCCATTTTGGGCATTTTCACGTCCGTCACCACAATATCCGGGGAAAGCCGCAGCACCAGTTCCATGCCCTCCTCCCCGTTGGCCGCCTCCCCCACAATCATACATCCCAGGGAAAACCAGTCAATGGTCAGGACAATTCCCCGCCGCACGGTAGTCTCGTCCTCAATAATCACAACTCTGTACATCATCTGCTCCAATCCGAACCGGAACCCGGTTCCGGGCAATCCACTCCAGCCTCCCGCTCCAGGGGCAGCGTAATGGTAATGGTAGTCCCCTCCCCCAAAACCACCTGCGCCTGCATTCCGTACTCCTGCCCATAGTGAAGCTTCAGAATCTGGATCACATTGTAAAGCCCCACATGGCCCTCCCGCTTCTCCGGAAAATGGCTGTTGACCCAGTCCACCATCTCCTGGGGCATGCCGCACCCGTCGTCGGTCACAGCCACCTTTAAGAGACTGCCGGACTGGGAGGCATACACGCAGATGTAGCCGTTTTCCCGGCCTGCAAGCCCGTGAAGGATGGCATTCTCCACCAGGGGCTGGAGAATCATCTTGGGCACCAGACAGTTCTCAAGCTGGTCCGGCACCTCGGTCTCGTAAAGGAACCGGCCCGCAAACCGGATCTTCTGGATCTCAATATAATTCTCAATGGTCTCCAGCTCCCTGCAAAGGGTAATAAAAGGCTGGGAAGAAATACTCCGCCGCAGGATCACCGCCAGATTCTCCGCCAGCACCGGAATCTCCGGGTTCTGGTGAATCCGGGCATTCCACTTGATGGTGTCCAGGGTGTTGTAGAGAAAATGGGGATTCAGCTGGGTCTGGTACAATTTTAAGGTAGCTTCATTTAAATCCTTCTGCTTCTGGACCTTCATGTCGATATTCTCCTTCAGCTCCCGGATCATCCTGTTAAAGCTCTCCCCCAGCCGCCCCAGCTCGTCCCGCCGGTTGGTGTAAATCCGTACCGACAGATCCCCCTGCCGCACCCGGGCCATGGCCCGGTCCAGGGCACTGACCGGCTGGGAAATGCTGCGGCTAAGGAGTACGGCCACCAGCAGACAAAGCCCCAGACAGAGGAAAGCCAGCAGAATGCACACGGTCTGCATGGTCCGCAGGGTAGCCCGGCTGATCTGCGCCCCCTTGCGCAGGAAAATGTAATAGCCCGAGGAAGGCTCCAGATTCCACAGATACTGGTACTGGGCCCCCTCCCGTCCTCCCACATCCCGGACCAGGTCCAGGGCCGCCGTCTCCGTCAGGTCCGGGCTGGAGCAGTAGAAAGGCATCTGATGCTGGTCCAGAAGAATCAGGGTATCCTTGTCGGAAATGCAGCCGTTAAGAAGCCGGATAAAGCCGTCCCGGGTAAAATCCATAACCAGATACCCGGTTCTGGCCCCCTGGGGATTTTCCAGGGGATAAGCAGCCTGGAGGACCACCTCCGGGTCCGGGGAAAGCCACGGGTCAGCCGTGGAACAGACCATTTCCTTCCTGGGAGTGACCCGGCAGAGAATCCCCCAGTGAAGCGGCAGGGCAGCAGGGCGGCCCCCGGAGGAATCTGTGGTAAACCGCAGCTTGCCTCCGGCATCATACATACTTAAGTAAGCATAGCTGGAAGTCTCCTGGACCGCCTGGTACAGGGAAAGATACAGATCCTTTTTCAGGTCAATGGTCTTGTTGTCAATGAGACTCTGGAAAGCCGAGCCGTCCTCATCCAGGGCCCGGCAGGTATCGCCGCAGCTTCCCAGCATCTGCCGGAGCCGCCCGCTGATCTCCTCCAGCTGCCGGTACCCCTCCTGGCGGGTCTGGCGTCTTAGGGAAGAGTCGAAAAGCCGCACCATCAGAAGGGTGGTGAACAGCAGCGGGATAGCCGCCACGGTCAGGCACCCCAGGAAAATCCGCAGTTTAAAGGGAATATTTTTGTAAAATGTCATCGTCATTTCCGGCCTCTGTCCGCCTCCGTTCCCGGAATATATTCCTCCCACAATGCCAGCGCCTGTTCCCGCAGTACCGGAATCTCTGCGTAGTCCAGGGGATACAGCGGCAGAGTCTGTAAAGACCCAAGCCCCGCAGGAGCCGGCATATCCGTCCGCACCGACCGCCGTCCCAGATGGGACACCAGAATCCGCTGGGTATCCTTACTGACGGTAAATTCCAGAAATTCCCGGGCCGCATCCGGATGGGCGCAGCCCCTGACCAGGGCGGAGCCCTCAGGCACCAGGCAGGAACCCTCGGAAGGATAGATATAATCCAGGTCCATATTCTGGAGGCAGAGCCGTCTGGCATCCTCCTCCAGGGCCACGCCGATGGAAGCCCTGCCGTCAGCCACTGCCTCATAGACCTCCTGGGGGCTGTCAAACACAAGCCCGTCCACACTGGCTGCCAGCCGCCTGACAAAATCCTCCTGCCGGTCCCAGGCACCCATGGCACTGACCAGGGCCGTGGCATAGGAATGGGACACCGCCGGGTTCACGAAAGCGATGCGCCCTGCCCACCGGGGCTCCAGAAGACTGCTCCAGTGCTCCGGCAGCTCCCGGTAGGTGACCACCTTGGTATTGTACAGCAGTACCGGCGGAAGAACGGAGAACCCGGTCCAGCTTCCGTCCGGTCCGCAGAATTCCTCTGCCAGGGATGCCCCGTCCAGACCCGGGCAGGGCTGCCAGAAATCCCGGTAATGCTCCAGGGTGCCGGCATCCACTCCGAAGACCAGGTCCCAGTCCCTGGCAAAGGAACCGCCGGACAGTGCCTGCTCCAGGTCCTGGTAGCTGCCGGCATGGACCGCCACGTGTTTGCCGGTCCGCTCCCGGAACTCCTTGACCACCGGCGCATACACCGATTCCTCCTGGCAGGTGTACACCCTCAGGTCACACTCCTGCACCGGAAATGCCTGGTCCCGGGCACCGCAGCCGCAGAGTATTCCGGGGCAGGCCAGCAGAAGAAGCCAGGCAGCAGGAAAAAGTCCCGAACGCCGGAAGACAGAAACCAGATACCTAATATTCACAAAAACTCCTTTCCGGGCACCAGAGACCATGGCCGCTGACGCCGCACCTGCACCGCAGAATCCGGCAGCCTGCGGGGCGCCACACCAAACTGTCTTACGCTATCCCCGCGAACCGGTCTCTGCGGGGCGCCGCACCCCACTGCTTTACGCTATCCCCGCGAACCGGCCCCGGCGGCATCCCGCCGCTTCTGTCCCAGAATCACTGCCACACATATCCCAAAGACCACCACCACACACACGCCGAAGGTGATGCCGATCCGCGCTGCCGTGTCCATAAAGAACGGCTCCGGCACAATATTGATCAGCAGGTCCACCGACGGGTCCAGAATCCACAAATCATTGTCAAAAAAGATATGGTGAAATACCACGAAATATCTGGAGAAATCCGAGGCAATAATCCCGGCCAGCACTGCCAGCACCCCGAAAAACAGCAGCGTCCCGGCACACACTGCCCTGGGCACAAGCCGTTTTAAATCCGCCCTCATCAGAAGCAGCAGGGCCAGGACCATGCCGATCACCAGCAGGCACCCCTGGCGGATCTCCATGGCTGCCAGAAACAGTCCCCGGACATCCTCCATGTGGGCGATCTCCCGCTCACTGAAGAACTCCCTGGGCTGCCCGTCCACAATGGTAGGTACGTGCAGGTCCTCCCGGCGGCCTCTTAAGTACGCCATCATTTCCCTGGTGACCTCCAGCAGATCCTCCATCTCCATGTGGACCGCGTCCAGCACCTGGTATTTCTCATATTCTTTCTCATAATAGCCGGGAGTCCAGTAGGTCACCGCCTCAATGGAGGTAATAAACAGTACCACCATCAGGGCCGCAGCCCCCAGAATCCCCAGTATGCCATGCAATCGTTTCATAGATGTAAGTTCCTTTCTGACCGCAGATGCGGCAGTGATTCTGATCTCTCTGTACCTGCTTATTATAGCTCTTTTTTCCGGGGAAAAGCAAGGTAAAATCATATCCGCCATTGCGTCCCGGCGTTATCTGTGTTACTATTCACGGAGAAGCGCTTCCTGTCCGTCCTGAGACAGGCAGGAAGCACCGGGCGGCCGCCTGGCAGGAAACATGGAACCCGGACCGTCTTCCAGGCGGGCCTGGCATCTGTTTCTGCCCGGGTTTCACCGTGAGGGAGTACATACTGATAATTGGAGGTTTTCTATGCCAGACCAGATTACCATATTTTTTCTTGTGGAAATTGCCGGGACGGCGGCATTTGCCTGCTCCGGGGCCATGGTGGCGGTGCGGAAGCAGCTGGACCTGCTGGGCATTATTGTCCTGGGGGTCACCACGGCCGTGGGAGGCGGCATGCTGCGGGATTTGCTGATCGGAATCCATCCGCCTACCCTGTTTGTGAAGCCGGTGTATGTGCTGACGGCATTTGCGGCGGTTATGTTCCTGTTCTTTATCATACGGTTCCACCAGGGAATCAGTATGGAAGTCCTGGAATCGGAATATTATGAACGGGTCATGAACCTGCTGGATGCCATCGGGCTGGGAGCCTTTACGGTGGTGGGAATCGATACGGCCATGGAAGCAGGCTTTGGCGAATACCGGTTTCTGATGGTATTTCTGGGAGTCATCACCGGCGTGGGAGGCGGCATTCTGCGGGACATCATGGCAGGCCAGACGCCGGCAGTGCTGAAAAAGCACGTTTACGCCTGCGCCTCTATCGCCGGGGCAGTATGTTACGTGGCCCTGCTGAGTAAACTAGGAAGTGGGATCGCCATGGTGCCCAGCGCCCTGTTGGTGGTGGTTATCCGCATTCTGGCAAGAACATACAAATGGAACCTTCCCCGGGCCATGTAGACAGCGGGTATATGGTTGCACTGTCTGCCCTGGGATTCATGCATCCATGTACTGGTGTTTTCTTGTGAACGGCAACTGTGGAGAAAGAAAGGATAATACCATGGATATTCTGGTACAGATTGATAAAGGAATTTTATGGATACTCCAGGCACTGCGCCAGGAGTGGATGACTCCCTTCTGGGAGGCAGTGACCAGCCTGGGCAACAGCGGCTGGTTCTGGATCGTTCTGGCCCTGGTGCTGGCTGTCTGTGTGCGGACCAGAAGGACAGGCCTTACCATGCTGCTGGCCCTGGTGCTGGGAGCCATGGTCACCAATGTGCTGCTAAAGCCCTGGGTGGCCCGGGTACGGCCCTATGACGCCCTGGAATGGCTGGTTCCGGTGATCGGACCCCAGCGGGATGCTTCCTTTCCGTCCGGTCATTCCTGTGCCTCCTTTGCGGCAGCCATGGTAGGCAGGGCCCGGCTTCCCTGGCCCTATGGCACACTGCTGGTGGTGCTGGCCGTGCTGGTGGCATTTTCCAGACTTTACCTGGGCGTCCATTATCCCAGCGATGTGCTGGCAGGAAGTCTGATCGGGGCAGGGGCAGCAAAGGCGGCTTTGTGGATCATGGGGAGACGGGAGGCGGAACAATAAGAGACCGCCGGACATCCCTTTCCGGCGGTCTCAAGAGAGAGGTGAATCTGATTACTGCCTGGAACCGGAATCCGGCTCCGGCAGAACTATAATAGTCAGGCCATAAGGCCCTGTCAGCTACTCTGTAGTCAGATACCGGCTTGCCACATAAGCTTCCCGGTCCCCGTACTGGATCACGGCCCACTCGTCATTGTAGGCACGGATGTAGGCGATGGAAGCGCCGGGGTTAAGCTGTCCGATGGGCTCGCCGTCGGTACTGGGCTGGGGCCGGACATTAAGCCTGGAGGTAGTCCGGTAGGTTACCTGGACCGGTTCGGTTCCGTCAGGAGCCCCGGTTGTCTCAGGCTCTGTGGCGGGAACCATGGTCTCGGCCGCGGGAGTGGTTTCTGCAGGTACAGAAGGCTCCGGGCTGGGAGCAGGCTTTACCAGCTTGATAATCAGTACCAGAAGGATAATGAACAGTACCGGGGCCAGCAGCCGCAGAATGTCATATAAGGAAGGCCGGGGCGGTCTTCTGCCGCCGGATTTCCCACGGCCCTGGCGGGCAGGAGCCCTTCTGGGGGAGCCGGAGCTGCTGCGGGACCTGGCAGTCCGGGAGGGAGAACGGCTGCTGCGCAGATCCCCTTTGAGAATCCGGGCCTCCTGGTCCAGAAGCTGGAAGCACTGGCCGGCATTCTGGCCGCTGTTGTCGCCTTCGTGGGCAGCCTTGTTACCAAGCATGCGGATTCTGTGGTAGGCTTCGCAGGTTTCCCTGGTGATCCAGCGGTTCTTGTAGAGGGTGTCGATGTTGTCCTTTAAGTCACCGCCCTCCACAATACACGCCCGCTCTGCCAGCAGGTTCACCATAAATTCCAGGGTCTGGCGGGCTTTCATCATGGCAGCATTATATTCTTTATGTCCGATTAACCGTTCAGTATCCTTCACACCGGCCTGAATTCTGCTCCAGCCGGAGGCGGCTCCCGAATCTGCCATAAGCCCTCCTTCATGTATTGCAGCCGCATGACAGCAATGCAATGTGCGGCTTCTTAAGTCATATTGTATCGAAAAATCTAATATATGAAACTATTATACTATAAAGATACAAAATATGCACGTTATTTTTAAAAAAATTCGAAAAGAACATGCCCCTCCCCCCAAAGCCCCATCCTCTGTGAACATGAACGGAACGCCTGTTGCCAATCCCTGCCAGTTCTGGTACAATAGACCTGCCGGGGGCAGATATGCAGGTCCGGTATATGGGACCTGACGGGCACAGCGGCAGGGCAGAGGACCGGTCCTTTCCAGGTCCCGCGGTACCGTACAGAAAGCCACCTACGGAGGTAAAACAGAATATGAGATTACGTCATATACGCGGGGCAGAACAGGCCATTGCCACAAGCCCCTATGTAATCCAGCAGCCCCAGGAGTACCGGGGCAGGTTTGCGCAGTTATTCGGCAACCGGAATCCGCTGCGGATTGAGGTGGGTATGGGCAAAGGACGCTTCATTATGGAGCTGGCGGCCAGGAATCCCCAGGTAAACTATATCGGCATTGAACGCTATTCCAGCGTACTGCTGCGGGCTTTGCAGAAGCGGGAAGAGCTGGCGCTGCCCAACATTTACTTTCTGTGTGAGGATGCCAGGCTCCTGGCGGAGATATTTGCCCCAGGGGAAGTTGACCGGATCTACCTGAATTTTTCCGATCCCTGGCCCAAGGACCGCCATGCCAAGCGGCGTCTGACCTCACCGGATTTCATGCGGCTCTACGACCAGATTCTGAAACCAGACGGCACCGTGGAGTTCAAGACCGACAACCAGGATCTGTTTGCTTATTCCCTGGAATCCATTCCGGAGGCAGGCTGGCGGGTAGATGCATTTACCAGGGACCTGCATTGCAGTCCCATGGCAGAGGGCAATGTGATGACCGAATATGAGATGCGGTTCTCGGCAGCAGGCAACCCCATCTGCAAGCTGGTGGCCAGCCGGTGACCGCAGGGGATTTTCTGCCGGTATCACACAGGAGGACCTATATTCAGCAGATTCCCTGCATATACTAATAGGGAAAATAGTTCCCTGGAGCGGCCTATGGACTGGAAATCCTCCATGAAACAGAAGCTTGCCTTCGCCCTGGGCGACAAGCCGGAATGGAACCAGGAGATCATGAAGTGGCACAAATGTTTCCGCGAGACAGAGAAAATTCTGAACCGCGGACAAAAAAAGAATAAGGAGAATACATGATGGAGAGAACATTTACAAGCGCGAACTTTGAGTCGGAGGTACTGTCCTCCACAGTGCCGGTGCTGGTGGACTTCTACGCCGACTGGTGCGGCCCCTGCAAGATGATGGCCCCGGCGGTGGAGCAGTTAGCCCAGGAGCTGGAAGGCAAAGCCGTGGTAGGCAAGCTGAATGTGGACGACAACGAGGATATTGCAGTGAAATACCAGGTCATGAGCATCCCCACCCTCATTGTCTTCAAGGACGGCCAGGCCGTGAAAAAGTCCGTAGGCCTCCAGTCCAAAGACGATGTGCGGAAGATGGTAGAGAGCGTCTGAGAAAGCAGTCACACAGAAGCTTATTATGGGATAAAAGGGGCATATGTTCCAGGTGCTGCCATGGGCGGTATCTGGCGGCATATGCCCTTTTTGCCGTATACCGCAAAGAGGAGGCAGATAGCGGGAGGGAATTGTCAGACGCCCTCCGGCCGGTCATGCCGGATACGCTCATGCCGATTATACGCCGGTAAAAATTTGTGTGCCTGGCAGAATCCCTTTCATATTGAGGACCGTTACAATGGTGCCGATATCCTGGCGGATGTCCTTGTGCTCCTGCCGGTTTTCATAAGCAAAATTGCCCATGCGGTTCTCCGGATTTCCCAGACGAATGTCGATCCGTTCCAGCCTGCTGTGAAGGGGCTCCAGAAGCAGCCGCATGTTATCCGGCATTTGTCAATATTTTTTGCACCACATAATTCTTGCGTTTTTTATACCACATCGGGCGGAGGCCCGATGCTTCTTGTCCGGCATAGCCGGTCAGGAAGATGTCTCCAGTAAATACAAGAAAAAAGCACCAGCCCCGCAGCATCCTTCTGCAAAACCAGTACTTTCAGTGCGCCCTCAGGGACTCGAACCCTGGACAAATAGATTAAGAGTCTACTGCTCTACCAACTGAGCTAAGGGCGCTCACTTTATGTGCTTTTTCTGTGTCCTCTCTTGAACACGAACATTATTATAGCGAATATGATAAAAAATGTCAACACTTTTTTTGCAAAAATTTAGAAAAAATGTTGTTGTCTATTGGAACATCTGTTTGTCCACATACAGCGGACAAACAGAGCAAAATATCCGCATGACAGAGAAAAATAAGACGAAATAGGACAAAACAGCAATACAAAGCAGTACTGGACATCTATTTTCACCCGGTTTTCCTGTCAGTGAACTGTAAAGAAAAGCTTTGACCCCGGAAAATACGATTGTCATTCACAAGTATCTGATTTATAATTTAAGAAATAAGCAATACTAATAGGAAGCTGAAACTATGTAACAGTTCAGGGGGATCTGTGCGGTTACGAAAATCTTGGTGGCAGGAGGAAGTCTCTATGCAGATTGAGTCTTTGCGGATTCGCAATTTTCGGGTATTTAAAGATATAACCGTGGAAAACATTCCACAGATGGCTGTATTTCTGGGTCAGAATGGATCAGGGAAAACAACATTTTTTGATGTGTTTGGCTTTTTGCATGACTGTCTGTCCAGCAATGTCCGTTCCGCACTGGCCAGGCGGGGAGGATATCAGGAAGTGATCTCACGGGATCAGACCGGAGACCTGCAATTTGAGGTAAAATTCCGTCCCTCACCGGATGAGCCGGTTATTACTTACGAACTCACCATTGGTCTGGGCGATTATTCAGCACCTGTGGTAAAGAAAGAGGTAATGCGGTTTCGCCGGGGCCAGTATGGGGCCCCATGGAAAATCCTTGACTTTGCCAATGGTGAAGGGGTTGCTGCGGAAGGCGACCTCCAGTCCTATGAGGATGTGCAGATGGCAGACCGTACCCCGCAGAAGGTTTCTGCACCGGATATACTTGCTGTGAAAGGGCTGGGCCAGTTTGAGAACTTTCCGGCCATGGCGTCCCTCCGCAGGCTGATTGAGGACTGGTATGTATCGGATTTTCACATTGAAAGTGCCCGTGGACGGCAGGAAGCCGGTTACAGCGAAACACTCTCCACAACCGGTGACAACCTGGCCCAGGTTGCAAAATTTCTTTATGATAACCATAGGAAACGTTTTGATTCTGTTTTGAAAGCCATGCGGGAGCGGGTTCCTGGTGTAACCAATGTGGAGGCCAAGGTAACAGAAGATGGATATGTGATTCTGCGCTTTCAGGATGGACAGTTCAGGAATCCTTTTTCTTCCAAGTTTGTATCCGATGGAACCATAAAAATGTTTACCTATCTGGTACTTTTGAGTGATCCAAATCCTCATGCACTTCTGTGCGTGGAAGAGCCGGAAAACCAGCTGTATCCAGAACTGCTTTCGCAGCTTGCGGAGGAGTTCCGGCATTATTCCAATATTGGAGGTCAGGTATTTATATCCACCCATTCACCGGATTTTCTTAATGCAGTCAGGCTGGAAGAACTGTACTGTCTTGTAAAGAATGACGGATATACGAAGGTTATCCGTGCATCCGACTCGCCGCTATTGACCAGCTTGTATCGCGAGGGGGATCTGCTGGGGGCGCTCTGGAGTCAGGGAATCCTGCTGGAAGAAGCCCTGAAATTAGGAGGGAAAGAAATATGAAACTGATTTTTCTGCTGGAAGAGCCCTCCATGAAATACTTTCTGAATGAGCTGCTACCCCGTATTTTGCCGGAGAATGTAGCATTTCAACTGATTCCCCATCACGGGAAACGGGATCTGGAAAAATCAATTCCTAAAAAGCTGCGGGGCTGGAATGAACCAGGGGATATCCGGTTTGTCATTCTCCATGATCAGGACAATAAAGACTGCATAGAACTGAAACAGTCTCTGCTGGAATTATGCAAAGATACCGACAAACCGGTGCTGGTCAGAATTGCCTGCCAGGAATTAGAGGCTTGGTATTTTGGTGATGTCAACGCGTTGGCAGAGGCCTACAACAACCCGAGACTCAAAAATATAACCAGACAGAAACAGTTCCGTATACCGGACCAGATTCCTTCTCCAAAAGAAGCGTTGTACAAACTGATTCCAGAGCATCAGCAGATCGAAGGAGCCAGACGTATTGCGCCCTGCATGGATACGGAACGCAATACATCAGTCAGCTTCCAGATGTTTATAAGCGGCATCCGGAAATTCGTAGAACAGTAATATCACCTTAATACATAAAAGAAGACAAATATTAAGAAGTCCCCTCAGTGGACAAGGGGCGAGTGTCCCTTTGTCCACTGAGGGTAAACGCATATACGGGAAATAAGCAGGGAGTGCCGCAAAATCCGCTATTTTGCAGCACTCCCTGTTTATATGACCGGAATGAAAATAATTTCAGTATATATGCCCAAAAATATCAGGGAAAATTGTTATAAATACCGATTTACTTTTCCGCTTCTTTTATATATAATTTCAACTAGAGTGAAAACGATTTCAAATCAATAGGAGGACCACCAGACCATGGCAGGAAGAAAGAAAGTCACCAAAAAAACCACAACCACTACAACCACCGTTACCGCCGGCACCAAGGCTGCCCCTGCGGCTTCCAAAGCCGCCGTCACTCCCAAGGCGTCAGCCACTCCGGAAGCCGCCGCCACTCCCAAGGCGTCAGCCGCTTCGGAAGCCGCCCCCAAGGCCCCGGCCGCCCCCAAAGCAACCACTGCCCCGGCGCCAGCCACCCCCATCACCCCGGACCAGGAATCCCTCTTCCAGACCCGTTTTGCCCGTCATCAGGAAGAGCTGCGGTGGCTGTACATGGAGCTTTACGACAACAGCTCCATGTACGCAGAACTCTGCGACCAGATCCGGCTGTTCTTCAACCAGCGCAGCAATGACTTAAAAGACCTGGACGCCCGGCGGGAAGCTGCCCCGGACTGGTACAAACAGAACGACATGCTGGGCATGATGCTCTACATAGACAATTTCGCCGGCACCATCAAAGGGGTGGAGGAGAAGCTGGACTATCTGGAAAAATGCAATGTCAACTACATTCACCTGATGCCCTTCCTGGATACGGTGGAAGGCCGCTCCGACGGAGGCTATGCAGTCAAAGACTTCCGCAAAGTCCAGGAGAAGCTGGGCACCATGGAAGACCTTCAGAGCCTGACTGCCCGCTGCCATGAGCGGCACATGAACGTGTGCATGGATTTCGTCATGAACCACACCTCCGAGGACCATGAGTGGGCACAGCGGGCCCGCCGGGGAGAAGGGGAATATATGAGCCGCTATTTCTTCTATAATAATGATGAGATTCCTGCCCAGTACGAGAAGACCGTGCCTCAGGTATTTCCCACCACAGCCCCGGGAAACTTTACCTGGCTGCCTGATGCCGGCCACTATGTGATGACCTCCTTCTACCCCTACCAGTGGGATCTCAACTACCGGAATCCCAGGGTCTTTAACGAAATGATGTACAATTTCCTGTATCTGGCCAACAAAGGGATTGACATTGTCCGCATTGATGCAGTACCCTATATCTGGAAGGAGCTGGGCACCCAGTGCCGCAACTTAAAGCAGGTCCACACCATAGTCCGCATGATGCGCATGATCGGTGAGATCGTCTGCCCGGGCATTCTGCTTCTGGGAGAAGTGGTCATGGAACCGGAGAAGGTGGTTCCCTACTTCGGCACCGTGGAAAAGCCGGAATGCCATATGCTCTACAACGTGACCACCATGGCCACGACCTGGCACACCGTGGCCACCCGGGACGTAAAGCTCTTACGCCGGCAGCTTGACATTGTCAACGGCCTGCCCAAGGAATACCTGTTCCTGAACTACCTGCGCTGCCACGACGACATTGGCTGGGGGCTGGATTATGACACCCTGAAAATGGACGGCATGGAGGAACGCTCCCACAAGAAATATTTAAACGACTACTTCCAGGGCTACGACGGAGGCAGCACCAGCCGCGGCGAACTGTACAATGCGGACCCGGTCACCGGCGACGCCCGGTTCTGCGCCACTACCGCCTCCATGTGCGGCATTGAGAAGGCAGGCTTTGAAAATGATTCCGCAGCCATGGACCGTGCCGTCCGCTTTGACATTACCCTCCACGCCTACATGTTCATGCAGTCCGGCATTCCGGTGCTTTACAGCGGCGACGAGATCGGCCAGGTCAATGACTACACATACAAGGACGACCCCAACAAGGCGGAGGATTCCCGCTACATCCACCGGGGCGCCATGCGCTGGGACCTGGCAGCCCGGATCGGGGAAGAGGGTACTGTGGAGAACCGGGTTTTCCGCGGCCTGGACCGTCTGGAGAAGCTGCGCAAGAACGAGAAAGTCTTTGTAGCCCAGGCAGACTCCTGGACCCTGGATACCGGAGACCACAGCGTCCTTGGCATGGGCCGCTACTACGACGGCCACAAGCTCATCGGCCTGTTTAATTTCTCGGGAGAAGACAGACGGATCTATGTGGACCAGATCGACGGAACCTATACGGACCTGATGGACGGACGGGAGATAAGTGAGAAAGAAATGGTGCTTCCTGCATACGGGTTCCTGTATCTGAAGCGTACCATGGAATGATACAGGCACTTCCGGAATCCCGCAGAATCAGACACAGTGGGATTCCGGGAACCCATGAAGCATGAAACGGAGAACTGAGACAGATATGAATATAAAAGAAGTGGCAAAGCTGGCCGGCGTTTCCAACTCCGCCGTGTCCCGGTATTTTAACAACCGCAGCCTTTCCGCAGAGAAGCGGGAGGCGATCCGCAAGGCCGTGGAGGAAACCGGCTACCGGCCCTCCCCCCAGGCCCAGACCCTGCGGACCGGCAGGACCCATATTATCGGCGTCATCATGCCCCAGGTGAACTCCACCCCTGTAGGCAATATGATCAAAGGCATGCTGTCAGTCCTCAGTGACAACGGCTACCAGCTTCTTCTGGCCGACACCCAGAATGATCCGGCACGGGAGCTGGAATATCTGTCGGTGTTTGGCGAAAAGCAGGTGGACGGAATCATTCTCATGGGCACCATCTTCTCCCCGGCCCACAGAAAAGCCTTAAAGCATCTGGAGCTTCCCCTGGTGGTCATCGGCCAGAAGCTGGCAGGCCGGCACTGTGTCTACTTTGACGACTACCACTCTGTCTACGCCACCACCCGGCTGCTGATCGGCAAAGGCTGCCGCCGCATCGGCTTCCTCAGCGCCTTTCATGCCGACGAAGCCGCAGGACGGGACCGTTATCTGGGCTTTAGCGACGCACTGAAAAAACACGGCCTGGTGGAATGGCAGCGGTGTTACGAAATCGCCGACTTTTCCATTGAATCCGGCTACCAGAAGGTTCAGGATCTGCTGAAAAAGCATGGCCCTTTGGACGGGCTGGTATGTGCCACCGACGCCATTGCCACCGGAGCCATGCAGTATCTGAAGGAGGCCGGCATTGCCGTCCCCGGGGATATTCTGGTCACCGGCCACGGCGACACGGAGCTGTCCCGGGTCACCACCCCCACCCTGACCACGGTCCGCTACGAATACCAGGAAAGCGGCGCCCTGGCCGCCCGGATGCTTCTGGAACAGCTGGGCAAAGAAGGCAGCACCGTGGAGGAGATGATGCTGGGGTATAAAGTGGTGGAGCGGGAAAGTTCCACGGCCTCTTGACAAACCCACCCCAACCCTGTATAATCAACACAAACAAACCAAAGGAGCAGACTGTATGTTAATTGTAGTTGTAACGGAGAAACGCGCAAATTAAATATTGCAGGGGACACGCTCCGGGATTCTGTGGGACCGGGAGCTTTGCAGATATGTCCCTGTTTCCGCCTTACAATTGCTTTTAAGAATTCTGCCCCAATGATATTGGGCGGGCAGATACAACACCTTGTCCAAGCTGCTGCCTATGGTACGCAATAGAAGTATGTGAAAGCATGACTGTATGGTCATGCTTTTTTGCGCTTTCTCACTGCCGCAGATCCCCGGAAACCACGGTATCCCATGGAAAGAGAAACGAAAGGAATGAATCATCATGAATATAGAACACCAGCTGGAACTGGACAAAATCAAAGCTCTCTGGGCCACCCTTGCAGCCACGGAACCAGCCAGGAAACGAATCGCAGAGCACACCATGATCCTGGACGAAAGACAGCTGCGCAAACAGTTAAAAGACACCACAGACAGCCGGAACCTGATGGAAAAGCTGGGAACCCCGCCCCTCCAGGACTTAAGCGAAATCCGGGAAATTCTCATGGCCGCTGACAAAGGCGACTGCCTCACCCCCTACCAGCTGGAGCGGGTGGAGAAGGTGCTGGTGATGATCCGGCGGCTGAAAGACTATCTGGAAAGAGGAAAACAGTACCAGAATCCCCTGGCCTTTTACGAGGAAAACCTGGACCCGGCGGAGGAGCTGCGGGAAGAGATTGCCGCCCAGATCCGGGGCGGCCAGGTGGATGACCACGCCTCAAAGGATCTGGCCCAGATCCGTCTCCAGATCTTAAAATGCGAAGAAGAGATGAAGCAGAAAGCCCAGCAGATCATCCGCTCCAACAGGGAATCCATGGCAGACCATTACTACACCCTGCGCAACGGACGGATCTGTGTCCCGGTGAAAAAAGAATGCAGGCTGAAGATTTCCGGCAGTGTCATTGACAAGTCTGCCACCGGCAGCACCCTGTTCATAGAGCCTGCCGGTGTGGCCAGGTATGTGGAGGAGCTGCAGCTTCTGAAGATCAGCGAGGAAAATGAAATCTACCGGATTTTATACACCCTGACCGCCATGGTGGCTGCCTGGGCAGGGGTCCTGGAAGAGAATGCGGCCATGATTGAGAGGCTGGACTTTATTCTGTCAAAAGGCAGACTCAGTATGGAACTGGACGCCGCGGAACCTGCCGTCAATACGGACCGGCACATCCGCCTGGCAGAGGCCAGACACCCGCTTATGGACCGGAATACCAGCGTCCCGCTGCAGTTTGAAATAGGGGGAAATACCCGGGGAATCATTATCACCGGCCCCAATACCGGCGGGAAAACCGTGGCCATTAAGACGGTTATGGTCAACTGTATTATGGCCCAGTGGGGCCTTCACGTGACCTGCCGGGAGGCAGATATCTGTATGAACGGCGCCTGCTTCTGCGACATTGGAGACGGCCAGAACCTGGCAGAAAACCTGTCCACCTTCTCCGCCCACATCACCCGCGTGCTGGAGATTCTGGGCGGGATAAACAGGGAAAGCTTGGTGATTCTGGACGAGCTTGGCTCCGGCACGGACCCGGCAGAAGGCATGGGAATCGCCATTGCCATACTGGAAGAACTGAGAAAAAGCGGCGCCATGTTCCTGGCCACTACCCACTACCCGGAGGTGAAAGAATACGCGGACAGGACGCCCCACATCTCCAACGCCAGAATGACCTTTGACAAAGAGACCCTGCGTCCCACCTACCAGATGGTCATCGGGGAAGCCGGGGAAAGCTGCGCATTCCACATTGCCAGCCGCCTGGGTATGCCCCCGGAAATGCTGGCTGTGGCCAGAAAGGCAGCCTACGGGGATGAATACCAGACCATGAGTCCTGGTGGCAGGCAGAAAGACGGAGCTGCCGCAGGCGGGCACACACCGGAAACAGGCGCTGCCGCAGGCGGATGCACACCGGAAACAGGCGCTGCCGCAGGCGGATGCACACCGGAAACACCCTCTGCCGGCAGCAGTAATCCGGCATCCGGCTCCGCAGCCGGGAAAACCGTCCCATCGGCTCCCAGAATCATCAAAGCCAGGCCTCCCCGGTCCACCGGCAGCCTGGCTGCCAAATACAGCCTGGGTGACAGCGTCATAGTCTACCCGGACCGGAAAATCGGCATTGTCTGCGCCCCGGTCAATGAGAAAGGCGTCCTGCGGGTCCAGCTTCCCGGCAAAAAGATCTGGATCAGCCACAAACGGGTAAAGCTCCATGTGGCAGCCACGGAGCTTTACCCGGAAGATTATGATTTTTCCATTCTCTTCGATACTGTGGAGAACCGGAAAATCCGCCATGATATGGAGCGGAAATATACGGAGGCAGTGATACGGTGGGAAGAATAAGATAAGGGAAACAATAACATCTGGTCTATTGCAGCCAATGTTCAGATTTGCCGGAGGCTGGGAGGTTATTCCTCTACAGCTCCGTCACAAACCGCTCCCCCGCCGCCATCCTGCAAATCCCCCGGATTCCACAGTCCACCATGCTTTCCACAGCCGCATCCGTGTAGAATGCCATATGCTGGGTCATGATCACATTGCGGAACTGGTGAAGGTAGAACCAGTTGCGGTTGGCCAGGATGTCCACCCGGTGGTCCTCATGGATGATGCCTTCCTCGCCTTCGGAGGTATCCATGCCCAGGGCGCCCAGCTTCTCGCTTTCGATGCCCTCCACCAGGGCTTCCAGATCCGCCAGCTCGCCCCGGGAGCAGTTGACCAGGATCACCCCGTCCTTCATTTTGGCAATGGTGTCCCGGTTGATCATATGGTAGTTGGACTCCAGCAGGGGCACGTGGAGGGTGATCACATCCGACTCTGCCAGCAGCCGGTCCAGGTCCACATAATCCGCCAGGGACTCCACGGTCGCATTGTGGTACAGGTCATGGGCCAGAATCCGGCAGCCAAAGCCTGACAGATTGCGGATTACCTGGGCGCCGATCCGTCCGGTGCCGATGACTCCTACGGTCAGGTCCTTCATCTCCCGGCCCTGGAGTCCGCCCAGGGAGAAGTCATTGACATACCCCCGCCAGAGGGCCTGCTTGTAGTGGCGCAGACACATGAGAATCATCATAATGGTGAAATCCGCCACCCCGTTGGGGGCATAGCTGGCATTGCAGACCCGGATACCCAGCTCTTTGGCATAGGCCACATCAATGTGGTTGTGGCCTATGGTCCGGGTGGACAGATATCCCACCCCCATCTGGTGGAACCGGTCCAGAAGCTCCCGGTCAATCTTTCCCTGGCCCAGCATGGACACGCCCTGACACCCGGCGGCCAGTTCCGCAGTCTCCATGGAAGGCACTGCCTCAGAAATATCCAGCTCCACGTCCAGTTCCTTTGCCAGACGGTTCAAGTCCGCCAGTTCATCCTTTCTCGCTTCATATACCATAATTTTCATAAAAATCACAACCTTTCCCGGTTTATAACCATTAGTTTTCCCAATTGTAAGACAAAATTTATCCGATTGCAAATCCAAATATAACATGCTAAAATTAGAAAAAGTTATGGAAGAGCAAGCTGCCTATCCCAGGAGGAGCCACATGAATTTAAACCAGTTGAAATATTTCGTCGCCGTTGCCGAGCACCGCAGCTTCACCAAGGCCGCCAACCAGTGCTACCTGTCCCAGACCGCCATTACCCAGCAGATCCACACCCTGGAGGGCAGCATGGGACTGCGGCTGTTTGACCGCAACAGCCGCCCGGTGACCCTGACCCCGGCAGGAAAGGTATTTCTGCGGGAAGCCAAGGCGGTTCTGGAGCGGATGGAGACAGCGGTCAGCAAAGCCAAGGAAGCCTCCACAGGTCTGGTGGGCACCCTGCGGATCGGCTACACCAAAGGCTATGAGCGCAGCAATCTGTCGGACCGCCTGCGTGCCTTTCACCGGGAATTTCCCAATATCCTGCTGACCTGCTACCGGTGTGACACGGACATGCTGGCCGCAGGCCTGCTGAACGGGGAATATGACCTGATCTTCACCTGGGACAGTACCAACATCCGCCAGGACCCGGACGTGGAGACCCGTCTGGTGGAGCGGGCCCGTCTGGTGGCGGCTCTTTACAGCAGCCATCCCTTTGCCCAGCGCACCATCCTGCACCGGGAGGAGCTGAAAAATGAGACCATCCTTTTCATGTCCCCATCCAGCACCGGTGACTCCTTTGGCGACGCCTATTTTATGCAGCTGTACCAGCGGGCCGGTTACCAGCCCAACATCCTCCTGCGCTCCAGCGACACGGAAAGTATCCTGATCATGGTGGCTGCGGAGGAAGGCATTTCCATCCTTCCCTCCTATGTCACCGACAAGCTGGGAAATGCAGACAATCTGGTCTTTGTGCCGCTGGAAGGGGAGGAGGAAGCCGAAGAAATCATCGCTGCCTGGAAAGTCACCGGCATGAGCGTGCCGCTGCGGCAGTTTGTGGACAGGCTGTGAAAAATATGGAAAAAGGTGTAGTATTTTGCTGAAAAATGCGTTATAATAAATGCGTTGTCCAACCAATACCCGGCAACGGGAGGAGGTGTTTGGGTGGAAACAGCCGTTGCATTCTTTGTGACTGTCGCGGGCGGTGTAGTGTGTCATCTCATCGTCAAATGGCTTGACAGGCATGACAAGGATAACAAATAGCCTGGTGGGGGCTTTGCCACCGTAAAAAGAAAAGAAGAATCCCCTGACTGTGAGGCAACACGGTCAGGGGATTCGTTCTTTGTTTAGATGGACTAGCCGTTACACTTAGTCAGTAAACATTATAACATATGTAATTCTGTTTTTCAATATTCTTTCAAATCAAAACTTTACACCTGTTTGATCTTGAATTATAATAAATTACAGTTCAAATCCATAGCACATCTAGGGGGTGGGATACCATTATGGTTCTGGAACGTTTAAAAGCAGGAGAAGGATTTACCCACCAGGAAAAGGCAGTGGCAGACTATATTCTGGACCAGATCGAGACGATCCAGAGCATGTCCGCGGAGGAGCTGGCCAGGGCCTCGTATACCAGCAAGGCCACGGTGGTAAGACTGTGCAAAAAAGTAGGCGTGACCAGGTACCAGGACCTGAAGCTGAAACTGGTGTCGGAAATGGTAGAGAACATCCGGGTCAACCAGCTTCTGACGTCAGAGCCCATCAATAACCAGAGCAGCTACCAGGACATTCTGGATACCCTGCCCAGGCTTTACGACAAGGCCATTACCGATGCCAGACTGTGCATGGACAAAAATGTAATGATCCGGATCTTCAACCGGATCAAGGCCGCGGACCGGATCTTTATCTACGGCAGCGGCATCAGCTATATTCTGGCCCAGTCCGCGTCCTTTAAGTTCGAGACCCTGGGCATGGAGTGCAAGGCATGCGAATCGGTGAATTCCCACTACCTTTCCGCCGGCAAGCGGAAGAAGACCGTATCCTTTATTATTACATTCACCGGGGCCAACCGCCACATGATCGATGTGGCCCGCTATTTAAAAGAGACTACGGATACCTATATTGTGGGAATCGTGGGACGGCACAATAAGCAGATCCGCCAGTGGTGCCATGCCATTGTGGAGATTCCGTCCAGAGATTCCCTGCTGAGTCTGAAAGTGATTACTTCCTTTACAGCCACCACGTATGTGCTGGATGTGTTCTTCTCCATGTACCTGGCCCAGCACTATGAAGAACACGTGCGGTCTTCCCTGGAGATGGTGTGCCATGAGTCCCTGCGGACAGCCGTGGACTACTGGAACTTAAAAGACCCGCCCCGGGAGGAACCGTGATTCCGGGACCATACAGCCGGCAGGTCCGGAAGAGTTCTGCCTTTTGAACCGTTGTTTCAAAAATGACGGTTCTTTTTTTGTGAATTCTGAAACACAGAACCAACCGTGTCCCGCGGGGGCGAAATCCTTGGTACGGATGTGCTAAACTGGGTCTATCAAAAACCTGTCAGAAACAGATGGACTTAGGAGGTATGTATGGACTACAAAAAGATGGCGCAGCAGATCCTGGAATATGTTGGCGGCAAAGACAACGTAACCGGACTGACCCACTGCGCAACAAGATTACGTTTTAATCTGAAAGACGAGTCTAAGGCAGACACAGAGGCAATCCAGGCACTGTCCGGCATCTCCGGGGTGGTGTCCAAAGGCGGACAGTACCAGGTGATTGTGGGAAGCGATGTTCCCAATGTGTACCTTCCTCTCTCCCAGACCCTGAACCTGGAAGGGGGCCAGAAAGATGTACCCCAGCAGAAGAATATGAAATGGCATGAGAAATTCTTCGACACCATCACCGGCATTTTCACCCCGATCCTGACACCTCTCACGGCAGCCGGTATGCTGAAAGCCGTGCTGGCCATTCTGGTGGCCACCAAACTGGTAAGCAACACCAGCAGCACTTACCAGGTAATCAACTTTATGGCAGATTCCACCTTCTATTTCCTGCCGGTTCTGCTGGCCAATTCGGCGGCCCACAAGTTCGGGTGCAGTCCCATGCTGGCCATGATGCTGGGTGGAATTCTGGTACATCCCAACTTTGTGTCCATGGTGGCTGCCAGCAAGGAAGCCGGGGAAGCCATCCGCGTCTTTGGCCTGCCCATTTACAATGCGTCCTATTCCAGCAGCGTAATTCCCATTATTCTGGGCGTGTGGTTTATGAGCCTGGTAGAACCGGTTGCAGACCGGATCAGCCCCAAGGCGGTAAAATTCTTTACAAGGCCTCTGATTACCATTCTGGTCACCGGCATTGCCACCCTGTGTGTGCTGGGACCGGTGGGCTATATTATTGCTTCGGCCATCGGAACGGTGGTGACCACCATCAATTCCTTTGCAGGCTGGCTGGTGCCCACCCTGATCGGCGCCCTGCTTCCCTTCCTGGTTATGACCGGAACCCACCATGCCCTGACCTCCATCGGGATCAACAACCGTATGACCATCGGCTTTGACAGCTTCATCTACCCCGGCCAGCTGGCATCCAACATTGCCCAGGGTGCGGCAGCCCTGGCCCTGTCCATGAAGACGAAGAACCTGAACCTGAAGCAGATGGCCTCTGCCAACGGCATTACGGCAGTCTGCGGTATCACGGAGCCGGTTCTGTTCGGTGTGACCATGAAGTACAAGACCAACATGATTGCAGCCAGCATCGGCGGCGCCGTAGGCGGCTTCTTCATGGGAGCCCTGGGCGTGAAGAATTTCAGCGGCGGCTCCCCGGGACTTCTGACCCTGCCCAGCTATATCGGACTGGATTATCCCATGAGCAACTTCTACCTGGCATGCGCGGGAGCAGCCATTGCCTTTGTGGTGTCCTTCGGAGTGGCGTATGTACTCTATAAGGACCCGGCAGGGGAGGAAGGGCGGAAATAGCCCGGGAAGCCGGGTTGGAGACGGCGTGCCGGAAGCGGCCCGGAGAGCCCCGGTTAAGCATCGCCTGGGGCGAAGAATATTGACAGTGACGAAAGGAGCAGAACCATGAGTTTTCCAAAGAATTTCTTGTGGGGCGGAGCAGTATCCGCCAACCAGTGCGAGGGTGCCTACAATGAGGACGGCAAAGGGCTGGATATCGAGGATGTCCTGCCCCATGGCCTGAAGACGCCGCCTACAAAAGAGCCCACCCCGGACAACTTAAAACTGAGAGCCATTGATTTCTACCACCGGTATCAGGAGGATATCCGTCTGTTTGCGGAGATGGGGTTCAAATGCTTCCGTTTAAGCATTGCCTGGAGCCGGATCTTCCCCAACGGGGACGATGCAGAGCCCAACGAGGCCGGGCTCCAGTTCTACGATGATGTGTTTGACGAGTGTGCAAAGTACGGAATCCAGCCCCTGGTGACCATTTCCCATTACGAGACGCCCCTTCATCTTGCCAGGGAATATAACGGCTGGAGCAGCCGGAAGCTGATTGATTTCTATCTGAAATACTGCGAGACCATTTTCCGGCGGTACAAGGACAAGGTCAAGCTGTGGATTACCTTTAATGAGATCAATTCCATTATCCATGCCCCCTTTATGAGCGGAGCCATCCAGACACCGGCTGACCAGCTTACCAGCCAGGACCTGTACCAGGCCATTCACCATGAGCTGGTGGCTTCCGCCAAGGCAGTAAAGCTGTGCCATGAAATAATCCCGGACGCAAAGATCGGCTGCATGATTTTGGGCGTTACCGTGTACCCGCTGACCTGCAAACCGGACGACGTAATCGCCATGATGAACACGGACCGGGATACCCTTCTGTTTTCCGATGTCCAGGCCAGAGGCGCTTATCCCAACTATGCGGACCGGGTGTTTGCGGAAAAGGGCGTGAAGCTGGAGATCACCGATGATGACAGGGAAGCCCTTAAGAATACGGTGGATTTCGTGTCACTGAGCTATTATTCCTCATCCTGCGTCTCGGCGGACCCCAATGCAGGGGAGCCCACCAGAAGCAACCTGACCAGGAATCTTAAGCGGAATCCCTATTCCCAGTCCAGCGAGTGGGGATGGCAGATTGACCCCCAGGGCCTGCGGTTCACCTTAAACAAGCTGTATGACCGCTACCAGAAGCCCCTGTTTATTGTGGAAAACGGACTGGGCGCCAATGACACCCTGGTGGACGACGGGCAGGGCGGCAGAACCGTGAAGGATGATTACCGGATCGAGTATATGCGCCAGCATTTACAGCAGATCGGGGAGACCTTAAAGGACGGCGTGGAGATCATGGGCTACACCTCCTGGGGCTGCATTGACCTGATTTCCTGCTCCACGGCAGAGATTGACAAACGGTATGGATTCATCTATGTGGATCTGAACAGCGACGGCACCGGTACCCTTGAGCGGTATAAGAAGAAATCCTTTGAGTGGTATAAGCAGGTGATTGCGTCTAATGGGGAAGTGCTGTAAGGGAAGCCGGTCTCTTTGCCTGCTGGGGGGAGTTTTATGAATATAGAAGTTACAAAGGGAGCCGGTCTGCGGCTCCCTTTGTCCACTGAGGGTACAGATGCACTTTTTAGAAATTACTCTGAATTTTTTGAAGAAAGCCAACGAAACAGAAAAAGAGGTATTGAGTTAAAAGCAGATAAAGAAGTGGAGGATTTAATCCAACAGTTTAGAGGATATTTAGCATTGGATGTATTATTGGCATTTATGAATCAACGCTCAGTACAAGTATTGGGAGCATAGTCATGAAAGACTACAATTGATGATAACGATAAAAAACTGTTTTCACTGGAGTCATTAAGTAAAAAGGGCCAGCAGTTTAAAAACGGTTTATCTATTTCCCTGTTGTGTGATGACGATATTATCTATTTAATGAAAAATTCTTTTTATAGCCAATTAAGTGAAGAATTTTTTGAACGTAGAATAAGAAGACATCCTGTATGGAAGTCAGAGGCTGAATATAAAGCATCTGATTCCTGGGTAATAGATGATTCTTTGATTGCCAAACTGGAAAAAGAAACTCTAATTACCACTGAAATAGTAACAGTTCAGATACCCCTTGAACTGTAACCTTTTTTATAAGCGTAAAGATAATCTTACTATAGATAATGTTGACATCGACAATCAGGAGATATGTAAAAAGCTTTTTAAGGATGTTGTTTTTTAAAAGGTATTGTTCTTTGGTTTATATCATAAAGACCGCCAGGATTGAGAACATAAAAAGTGCAGGTAATCAGGAACCCGTCTCCCATAACCTGCACTTTTTACATTTACGTATGGATCTGCCGGAGCATCACTGCTCCCCGTCCTCTCCCTCCGGCTTTAAGGAACTGCCGGTTTCCGGGATATAGAACCATGTATGGTTCTGCCTTCCCCGTCCCGTGGGAGCCAGGGGAAGCTTTGTCTTCCTGGCAGGAAACGCCCAGGAGGCACCTCCCTTGCCTTCTGTCAGCCCTGCCGGATAACCGGCGGCTTCCGGGGACAGCCATTCTGCGGAGCGAACCCTGACCCGCCCTCCGGATGAGCC
This sequence comes from uncultured Lachnospiraceae bacterium, assembly GCA_910577765.1. GTDB lineage: Bacteria > Bacillota > Clostridia > Lachnospirales > Lachnospiraceae > Brotaphodocola. The sequence goes on along the minus strand of CAJTOV010000013.1, from coordinate 7,786 downwards.
CAGGGCCATTGCGTAGAACAGATCATTGACCAGCTCCAGCTCGAAATCCTCGAAAGCTTCATCATCGTCGTCATCATCATCCCCGGAGTCCCATAAACCGTTTCCGGTATTCCCAGGCTGGCTTTGGGAATCCAGATTGGACCCGGTGGCAGTCCAGGCTGTGGAGCCGCCTGCGCCGGAACCATTTCCGGCTCCTCCGGCGGTTCCATGCTCCAGAGACACCCGGTCTGGCGCCTGACTGTCTGAAAAGGCGGAAGACGCGTTGGAGCCCGTGGCTTTTTTGGCGTTGGAGGCGGTGGCGGTCAGGGCAGCGGTGCGGCTGGAGGGGGTATAGCCAGAGCGGTATATGGTCTGGCCTTTGTCACACTTATAGTTCTGGATCTGGTTCTGTAGCTTTTCATCTTCGTACCAGAACACAGAACCCGGCACCTGGGGAAATACGGAGCCATTTCCGGTGAAAACCAGAAGGCCATAATTCCATATAATCTTATTGGAATTGTCCAGCTCGAGGCAGTTCTCAATATCCAGTTTGTCAATTTTTGTATTCTTCATATTCAGATACTGCAAGGTATCCTGCCTGCCGAGATTCAGTGTTTTCAGACTGGGTGCACTGAGAATCAGGTATTTAAGCGCCGTACACCGGGAAAAGTCCATCTGGGTCTCCGCCGTGGCGAAGAATTCTGCATACTCTAAACCGGTTAACCGACTGAGCGGAATCGGTTTCAGATGCTGTTTGGAAGATTCGGAAAAAACCCAGAGGGTTTTTAAGCTGGCGGGATTGCTGGAAAATACCAGCTCGGTCTGTTTTGGATCTCCCGTAAAGTTAAGCCCCAGATGCCGGAGGGAACTGTTTTTGCTCAGGTCAATCTTATCTGCATTTTTAATCTTAATCCACAGGGTGCGAAGCTTGGGACAGCCGCTTAAGTCCAGGCTGCTGCCATCAATGACTCCAATGGAAGTGATTTGATCGGCAAATTTATCCGGTATCGGCATGATATCTGCATTATTCCTGCCATCTTCGGGCATTGCGTCATCCTCCCGATTGAAGCCGCCGATTCTGTTTTTATGGGTACATAGAAGCTCCAGCTCCTTGTTCTGGGACAGATCCAGTGTAATATCAGCCGATGTGGGAAGAACCAGGGATTTCAGCCCCGTGACTTTCGTCAGATCCAGATCCAGTTTGGATGCCCAGGGCTTCGTTATACCTACATCATTTATTTCATCTGCCTCCGAGACTATCTCCGTGATCTCATAGATCCTTGAATCGTCATCCGCATAGTATCTGGGACATTGAAAAGAGTATCCGCCTGCCCCATCCGACTTGACAATGACCTTTTTGGTCTTGGGATCATATGTATCGAACTGGTCGGAGATGTCTGTTCCATCCGCATCTACAGCTTTCAGGGCTGTGCCCTTTCCGAGAGTCAGGCAGGTTTTTTGGGGCTGACTCGAATTAGACCATAGGTTTCTTGTTTTTTTCCACAGCTCTATCTTCTCGTCAATGTCAAGATTCCAGTTGAATTTACCCCAGGAAATCATTCCTGCCAGGCGTGCGGCCGCCTCCACAGTCATGTAATGGTCCAGAAATATAGTTCCTCCTGAAGCCTCTGCATTGACGGGCTTGTCCTTGTCTTTAAAATCAAAAGTGCCATTAATGTCAATTCCAGTGGCGGACAGTTCAACGCCGGAGGAAGCCTTCACCATAGCCGGTACAATACCGAATTCAGAAATACCGATTATCCCGCCTAACCCAAGCTTCGCATCCTCCACAGTGGCTTTAAAAGAAAATGATCCTTCAGGTGCAGGCTCTACGTTGAGCTTGTCTTTGGAGCTTCCATACTCACAGATCGCTTTTGCCCGTATACCGTTTTCAGGCGAATGGGAAGCGTCGACGCCAACCCTGGTATACCAGGCCAGGTCTGCACTGATAGTTCCTTCCACTGACCCGCTGGCTCCCAGGTCCATGACCAGTATGAGCGGGATGATGGGTGTGATATCTGTGAGATCGGCATCTTCTTTGAAGACCTCTTTGACGTTGGTAGTCCATTTTTTTCCAATACTTCCTACCTTCAGTCCTATAATCCCCAGAATATAGGAATTGTCGAATTCCACCCCGGAAATCTCACCAATTGAACCCCAATTGTAGAACAGATTCAGAGAGGTTTTGTTATCCGGACTCTCGAATACACCCTTCATTGCTTCGCCGATCAGGTCCTTAAGCTCGCCATCCGCTTCCATACTGAGGGATACAGATAACTTATTATCAAAATTTCCTGTAAGCAGGAAGTGTTTTTCATTAGTATCATCCATTAGATTAATGTCAGGCTCAATGATAAATGCGGACTCGTAACAGGGCTTTAGGATCAGATCGGGATCTGAATCCTCCGGATTTGCAGAAGTCCCGGCCTTGTCTTTGCCCCCTGATTTCGGAAGGTGAATTTCTACCTCCGTGGATATCTTTCTGCCAACTTCCCCATTTACCATAGTCGTCTCACATTTCAGCTCTGGAAGCTTAATGGCCCTGGACCCGCTGCGGTTCTGGCCCTGAATGCCTTCCATTCCGTCCATTGGCGGCATCCAGGAATAGGCCAGTTCATAATCAACAGCGCTTAGTGACTGGCTGTCGCTGATATAGGTGCCTTCCTGAAGAATATCCGTAATTCCGGCAATCTTCCCATGAATGACTTCGTGCAGTTCCGGGTCATACAAATCCTGAAACTGGCCGGAATAGGCATCGTCATGGCCCTGGTAAATGATGGATAATCCCATTGGGAAATCCTCACAGGATTCTATGTAGATGATATCGCCTTCCTCATAGGTACCGTCTTCGATATACTGGAGAAGCGGGTTGCCGCTGTTGACACTCAGCTCTACCATCTCCGGGTCATCCGTAAATTCATATGAGAAGATACCTGACCTTATGGCATTTACGAACTGCCGGGATTCCTCGGTATCCGGCACGATAGCTTTCAGCCGGTCACTGACAACAATGCTCTGGTCAGGTTCCTCACCTGCCCTCTGGGGCCGGTAGGCAACCGATACCTCCTGGGCTTTATCGGAAAAATGTATCTGGTCCGGCTGGTTCTGTAAAATCTTGTATCCTTCTATGGAAGGATGCTGGATTACATATAATTCTCCCGGATTGCCGGTTACTTCCTTTTCTTTCAGTATCTTTTGGCTGTCATTTTCTATGTAACGAATGGTGATCTTTGCCGGATCTTCCGAAGGCTTGTCTCCGCCGCCAGGGTTATCGCCGCCGCCAGGGTTGTCCCCACCACCAGGCTTATCCCCACCACCAGGGTTGTCCCCACCGCCAGGGTTATCGCCGCCACCAGGGTTATCGCCGCCGCCAGGGTTATCGCCGCCGCCAGGGTTGTCCCCACCGCCAGGATTGTCCCCACCGCCAGGCTGATCCCCACCACCAGGATTATTGCCACCGCCCGGCCGGTTTCCACCGCTGCCGCCAGAAGACCCACTACTGCTTCCGTCGGACCCGCTGCCGCCATCCCCGGTGACTTTAGTCAGTATCCCTTTCCCTTCCTGATACTGGACCACACCGTTGACAGTCCACTGCCCGTCCCCATTGACCGTATATCCGTCCGGGGTAGTGCAGTCTGCGTACATGACGCCGTTGGCGTCAAACCGGTAGCAGTAGCCGTCGATCCACAGCCACTGGTCCCTGGCTGCCCGGCCAAAGAAGCCGTCGTGAACCGGACTGAGGAAATACCATTTCCCGTTCTCCAGGAACCACCCGGTGCGCATCTGCCCCTCGGTGCCCTCCCCGGCCCGGTTGAGATAATAGCGGTCACCGGAACTCTCCTGGTACCACCCGGTCTCCATAAGGCCGTCCGGGGTAAAATGATACCAGCTGTCCCCCGGCTCCTTAAGCCAGCCCGTGGCCCGTACCCCCTGGTCCTGCCAGATCCAGCCCTCCGCCTCCCGCTGCCATGTACCGGCATAGCTGAAAGTGGATGAGAGCATAGACACGATCAGGACTCCGGCGAGCCTGCTTTTCCATAATGATTTTTTCATGCCTGCTTTCTCCTTGAATGTGATATGCAGCCACCCGGCAGAAAGGTTTCCTGCCTGCTGCTGGCGCAACGATGGACCAGCCGCCCCCGGAAAAGACCTTCCCCAGTGTGCTGACTGGGATATTATACCAAAAATTCAAGGGGGGGGTCAAGAGGGAAGATACAAAATCCAGGAGCAGTACCATCTGAGGTAACAGTTCACACCCCGGCCGGTCACCCCGCTGATCGGCTGGGAGGATGCACGTAATGGCTGGAAGCTTCCAGGCAGTATCTGCCGGAGCATCACGGCTCCCCCTCCGCCTCCCGCTGCCATACCCGTATGAAATCTCGTTTTCTCCGTTGCTTTTCTTCTCCTTGTCTGGTAAAATAGTCTTATGAAACCATTTCTGACAGTTTCCAGACCATAGCCTAAGTCAATATTTTTTGAAAAGAGGTTTGTTATGATAAAAGAGATTGAAAACCGGAGAAGTATACGCAAATATAAACCAGATGAAATCCCAACAGAAGCTATAAATAAAATGATTCAGTCCGGGCGGCTGGCGCCTTCGGGAAAGAATAAGCAGCCCTGGAAATTTCTGATATACAGAAAAGATGCAAAAAGGAAATTTCTTTTAAAGATGGAAGAAGGCATACAAAGAGAGTTAAGCGGTAATTCCATTTTGCCGGAGTCTGGCTATGGACTGCCGGATGCAGGGAATACACTGCGGATTATGAGAGAAGCGCCGGTTCTTATTGTGGTTATGAACCCATATGGGAAGTCACCTTTTGAGGATATTACGGCTGATGAGCGTGTAACGGAAATCGTAGACTCCCTTTCGATTGGAGCAGCGGTCCAGAATATGCTTCTGGAGGCAGAACGGCTGGGGATTGGAACTTTATGGATTGCCAATACCTGTTTTGCTTATCCGGAATTAATGGAGTTTATAAAAGAACCAGGACAGTTAATTGGTGCGGTTGCTCTGGGATATGCAGACGAGGTGCCCGGACAACGTCCGAGGAAACCTTTGGATGACATTGTGGAGTACCGTTATTGACAACAGGTAAGGGTGTCAAAGCGTTATGCGTTACAGTTCACTGGCACCCGGTGAACTGTAACCCGGTATTGGAAAACGACCGGGAGGATGTTCTTTCCAACATCCTGTGGAAATGGTCACCGGAAACTTACCTTACAAAAGAAAGGACACTGAAACCGGAGCAGGATTTGTACGATCCGTTCAATGCCCAGGCCTCATCCCTGGGCAGGCGTATGTATAAAGAACATGGAGCCGGGCTGCAGGAACTGTTTGCGCTGGAATTTTTAACTCAGTATTTTCGATAAATAATCATCTATATCAGCTCTTGAGTGAAAGACATAAATGTTTTTTTCGCTTTTGTATCTGTCAAGCAGTTCATATATAATTGGCAATTCATTTTTAGGAAAATCAATAATCCATTGTCTAAATTCTTCATCAAATTCTGTCTCTATCCATGGCATATCTACACGTTGTTTGCCTATGCGTGATTCTGCTCCAGCCAAACAGTCTTCTACCGGAAAGTCAAGTAAAAATATAGTTTCACACGATTGAATACGCATTTCAAGTGTTCTTCCGTAATTTCCATCAATAATCCATTTGTCCTTTAAAACAATTTCTTTTAATTTCTCGTCAAATATAGTTCTGTCAACAGTTGTCCTGTTAGGCTTGTGCCATAACATATCAAGATAATATAAAGGCAAGTGAGTTTTATCACTGAGTATTCTTGCAAATGTGCTTTTCCCTGCACCCGGACAACCAATTATTATTGCTTTTTGAAACATACAATGGTTTCCTCCGAAACAAACTGTCTGTTTGATAAATTCCGGTTTGTTGAGTCGATTATAACACCGGACGCTTGTCATATCAATGTGCTTTTGTAGAAATCGCCGGAGTTAAAATTCGGTTAGTAACAGATCAAGGGGTATCTGAACTGTTACACTATTTCGTAAAACAACCCTGATGATGGCGCCACTGCGCCTTGTCTTTTTGTTTGCTGCATGGTATAATATGAACACTTAGTGAATGCAAGCCGCAGGCGCCGCATGAGCTTAGTGTGAATATATGCCTGTCCACTTAGTGAATGCGAGCCATAGGCGAAGCATGAACTTAGTGGACATGGTATAATATGAACACTTAGCAAGGGGTACAGCCCGGATGCAAAACAAGGAGGTACAAAACCAATGAGAGGCACAAAGAAATACGCAGCAGTTCTGGCAGCCGCTTTAACCATGTCAATCTGGGGCGGCATGGCCGTCCAGGCAGGTGAATGGAATTTTGTAGGACCAGAGGAGTGGCGGTGGGAATACCAGGATGATGCAGGAAACCGGGCGGGAGCCGGGTGGAAGGAGATCGACGGCTCCTGGTACCATTTTGATGAAAACGGTTATCTGGATATCGGCTATCGGCGGCTTGAGCAGGGAGGTCCCTGGTATTATTTTTCCGAGGCAAATGATGCGAATATCGGAAAGATGGTAACCTCAGGTGAGTGGGAATTTGGCCACATTCAGCAGGACGGAAGCTTCTACCGTCTGATTCCCATGCTGGACGGAAACGGAGGCGTTGTTCTCTGCGACTATTCGGAAGAAAACGGTTTCCAGCAGGTGAAGCCCAGTACCCTTGGATGGTATAACGACATCTATGTAAACCTTGCTACCTGGGAGCCGGAATATGAATTGGAAGAGAACCGCCAGTTCCAGCTTCCGGCAGACTGGAAGACCGCATGCCCCAATCCGCTTCTGGATGCCATGATCAGCGGCGGAAACTATAGCAGGTATAAATGGTCTGTCAGCGACGACAATCTGCTTACCGTCACAGCCTACTTTGACTGAACCTGAATTAGGAAGTCAAAGCTGCCATAACAGGTAACAGCAGACACCCGCAGGAGCACAGGTACTGCCCGGAAAAATAAATAACTCAAACTTCCCACACTGTTTTGATATGGGAAAGTTTAATACTTGATACGATTCTGGCTTAAACATAGGCTTTGAGATCATTTTCAGGTTATAAAGAGAGCTTGCTCATAGTAATGAAATTGGAAAGGGGCTGTCGCGCTAAGGAATTAGTGCGCAGCTTCTTTTCTATGCAAAAATTTACTTGGGGTAAAAGAAGATGGTTCCGATGTGTTAGGGGTATATCCTCTTCTTGCAGATGGTACATGCCGGTTTCTTGTGTTTGATTTTGACAACCATGAAAAAGGTAAAAGGGTCAATTCCTATGGAATGGTCATTATGGATGAATGCCATCACGCCGGTTCTGCAACTGCGGTTCAGGTTCTCCAAAAAGTAAATGCCAGATATGTCTATGGGGTAACTGCGACCCCGAAGCGAGGAGACAATCTGGAGAAGATCATCCATATGCTGCTGGGGCCGATCCGCCACAGCTATACGGCAAAGAAGCGTGCCATGGAGCAGGGGATCGGCCATTACGTGTATCCAAGATATACAAGGGTGATAGATATCTCTCTCAAAATCCACTATTGATATTAACCACCGCCCTGCCAATTCCGGTAAACCATCTCTTTTGCTGGCACCAATCAATCCTTATAATGCCCTTTACAGGATTTCACAATGATTTGGTTATCTGAAATCTCATAAACCAAACGATTGGCCTCATCAATCCGTCTGCTGAATGAGCCGGATTTCCCATATTTCAGCGGTTCAGGCTTTCCAATTCCATGTAACGCTCCGTCTCGTTCTATGCTTTGCAATAACTGATTGATCCTTTTTAATATTTTTTTATCCT
>CAJTOV010000012.1 GCA_910577765.1 uncultured Lachnospiraceae bacterium | reverse complement strand
TGTCACTTCCGCCGGAGCTGCTGCTTCCGCTGTCCGAGCTGTCACTTCCGCCGGAACTGCTGCTTCCGCTGTCCGAGCTGTCGCTTCCGCCGGAGCTGCTGCTCTCCACGCTGTCAGACCCCAGGTCGCCGGCGAATGCCGTCAGGGACAGCATATTCATGCTCACTGCCACAGCAAGAAGCAGTGCAAAGCCCCGCCGGACTAAATATTTGCTGTTTTTCCCATTACCCTTTTTCATAGCCTTTCCTTTCTATGCCGGGATACACGGCCAGTACATCGCTGCACCAGTGCTCCCATCTGCCCCTTTTTCCGTATTACAAAGGGTCACAAAGCAGTTTCCTCCTCCTGCCCCACAAATGCCGCAGCGGTTCAGGAAGTATCCGGACTTCTGGCCAACGGCTCCTCCGTCAGAAGGAAAATCAGCTCCAGGGCACTCCGGAAACTGATGTACTTTCTCCCGGTAAATCTGCCGCAGATTCTTCCCTGAATGCTGGTATGCTGCCGTCCTACCAGTTGAAGATAAATGGTATCCGTCACCCTGGCCGGAATGGCTGCGGCTTCGCCCTTCCAGTATTCTTTTGGCAGGGTATTTCCGGTTCCCCGGGCGCTTCTGTGCACACTCCGGAATTGGTTTTCTGCTACCCCCGGATTCAGACTGCGGCTGATGGCATCAATTTTCAGCACCAGCTCTGCCGCGCCCCGGTAGGGTACCGGTTTTTCCAGATGACAGTGGACAATATCTCCATAAAACTCCCGGTTTTCTTTTCCGTAAATACGAATAAGCATCTCTGTCGTATTACCGCCTTGTCCGCCCTGGTGTTCAGGTTCTTCTAATGGCACCTTCCGATCCCTCCTTTCTGCCGGTAATCTGCTTCCGGAAATTACCTCATGTCATAATATATGTTGTGTCGTATTATGGGGTACCCAGAAAATTCTTTTGCCCCGGTCCGGCTCCTTTTCGGCCCGGCAGGAATCCCAATGGCAGTGTTTTTTCCCCAGTACGACACCAGAAAAACACAAAAAAGGGCATCCGGAAGCCATGCAGTTTCCTGCATGGCTGTTCCGGGTGCCCCAAAATCACATTCTGTCAGGCATGCCCCTTGTCCTCATTTCCCTTTGGGATACTACAAGAAAGACTCACCCCGGATACCAGTCCGGTGTCAGCCTGAAAAAAGTACCTTTTTCTAAAAAACCCAAAAAATCCATTGATTTTTATAACCAATAAGTATATAATCAAAATCAGGAAGAACGTTATGTATCTGTTCCGTACGACATAACATATATTATGTCATGCAGTGGTCCGTCTCTTCCTTTTTTTGTGCCTGCATCCGGCCCTGCCTCCACGAAAATCCCGGCATCCGCCCCATAAGGAATCCACTTCCGTTTCCACCAGAAGTCCCATTTCCAGGGTCTTTCTGCATGCCTCCATCTCACTGGTAATGGTATAACGGCGGGTGGTCTCCACACTGCTGTGGCCCAGATAGTCTGCCAGACGGACAATATCCTTTTCCTTCTCATAGAAGCAGCGGGCAAAGAGATGACGCAGATTGTGAGGAAACACCTTGCCTTCCTCCACACCGGCCCGTCTGCACAAGTCTTTCATTTCCTTCCAGATGTTGCGCCGGTCCACCGGCCTGCCGCTGCTGGTTACAAAGATACTTCCGGATGTTATTCCCATCTGGCGGCAGTATTTCCGCAGCTTCTCCACCAGTGACCTGGGCAGAAGAATCTGGCGCAGTTTGCCTTTGGAGTTGATGGAGACGGTTTTCTGGTCCAGGGACTCCACGGTAATGGAGGGCAGCTCCCCCACCCGGATTCCGCTTCCAGCCATAGTCTGGATCATATGGGACAGACGCACGCTCCCTTCTGCCTCTGCCTGATTCACCAGCCGGAAATATTCCTCCACCGTCATATCCCTGGAGGCATCCCGGAACAGCTCCCGCTGGACCCGGAGCACCTGGACACAGCAGTCTTCCCGGCCAAGAAACACCAGAAATCCGTTGAGGGCAGCCAGCATAGAATTGACGCTGGCAGGGGCATAGATCTCTGTCAGATGCTCCCGGTAGCGGGCCACTTCCGTATGATCCAGGTTCCGGCCCTGGCTGAAGGATAAAAATTTTTTTGCATCACGGAGGTATTTTTCCACCGTATTGGGTTTCTTGTCCCGGTCCGTCAGATAGCGGCGAAACTCCCCCAGCAGCTCCGGGATACTGTCTGTGAAACGGATATCCGTTTCTGAGTGCCGGGTTGCCATGTATTGCTCTTCCATATGGTACTCCTTTCCCTGGTACATCGGTTATCTCTATTCTGCCCGCTTTTCCGGCTTCCATTCCGTGAAAATCCACATAGAAAAAGCCTGGAAACCAAAGTCTCCAGGCTCGTTCATGATCAAATTTAATCGCAGGTATAGGGCATCAGGGCGATATGACGGGCTCTCTTGATTGCCACGGTCAGGGCTCTCTGATGCTTTGCGCAGTTGCCGGTGATTCTTCTGGGAAGGATTTTACCTCTCTCAGATACATACCGTTTCAGCTTGTTGGTGTCCTTGTAGTCAATGACTCCGTTCTTATCTCCACAGAAAACACATACTTTTTTTCTTCTGCGCATGCCGCCTCTTCTTACCTTGGGGCCGTCTGCTTTATCTGTTTTATTGAATGCCATTGGTGCTGCCTCCTTCTTCGATTAATCCCTGCCCTCCGCTAGTTAAAGGGCAATCCCTCATCTTCCACACCATCCGGAATATTCATGAAGCCGTCGCCGATGGCGCTGGAGGGAGCCGGTCTGGATGTAGGCTGGTAGCCGTATCCGCTGTTGTCCCCGCCGCCGCTGTTGGCATTCTTGCTGTCGGCGAACTCCTGATCATCCACGATGACTTCCGTGGTATAAACACGCTGACCCTCTTTGTTGGTGTAACTGCCAGTCTGGATACGTCCGGAAATAAGAACCCGCATTCCCTGACGGAAATACTTCTCCGCAAATTCTCCGGCCCGGTCAAAAGCTACAATATTGATAAAATCTGCCGTCTGCTCACTGTCCTGGTTCCTGCGGCCCCTGCGGTCTACGGCAAGGGTGTACCTTGCGATCGCCATGGAGCGCTCTCCCTGGGAATACCGCACTTCCGGGTCTCTGGTCAGTCTGCCCATAAGGATTACTCTATTCATACCATCACTCTTCCTTTTTGTAATCTATTACTGCTCGTCCTGCTTTACGCAAAGGAATCTGATTACCGGCTCCATAATACGAATGTGGCTTTCCACTTCGTTGGGGCAGTCGGAATTGTCAGATTCGAACTGGATGAAGTAATAGAACCCTTCCCGCATCTTCTGGATCTCGTAGGCAAGTCTCTTCTTGCCCCAGTCATCCACATTGGTCACGGTGCCGCCGTACCGGGCAATATATCCCTGTACTTTCTCCAGCGCCGCGGCTCTCTCCTCATCCTCGAGTTTTGCGTTCAGAACAACTGCTAACTCGTATTTGTTCATTGCTGTACCTCCTTGTGGTCTCTGGCCCTTGACTTCAGCTTCAAGAGCAAGGAATATTGTGTCACGGTTAATTATTGTAGCAGATTCTGGCAGGGAATGCAAGGGGAAATTTGCTTTTGGTCCGGTTCTTTTGGGCAGCCTGGTTACTGTTCACTGGAGGGCATCTTCTTGTCCGGCTATGCCGGACAAGAAGCACCTGGCTTTCTCAGTCCCCGTGTATTTTTCTCCACCATCCTGCGCTCCACCATGATCTGGTGGCCGCAGCCGGTGCATTTCAAACGGAAATCTGCCCCTACCCGCAGGATCTCCCACTCCTGGCTGCCGCAGGGGTGGGGTTTTTTCAGTTTTACAATATCGCCAACTTCATAGTTCCATCTCTGGTTCATAGAGTCACTCCTCTGTCTCTGCAATCCGGGCAAAGATCTCCCCGATCTTTCCGCTGACCACCAGGTCCGCCTGGCTGTCCATGGGGGTCACGGACTTGTTGACCAGCACCAGCTTGTTTCCGTGATAATAGTGAATCAGGCCTGCTGCCGGATACACCGTCAGGGACGTGCCTCCGATGATCAGAACATCTGCGTGGCCAATGTAATACACGGCCTTTTCCATGGTCTTCTGGTCCAGCCCCTCCTCGTAGAGAACCACATCCGGCTTGATGATGCCGCCGCATCTGCACCTGGGCACTCCCTCCTGGGCCATCACTGCGTCCAGACCGTAGAACTCCCCGCACCGGGTACAGTAGTTGCGGTGTACCGAACCGTGAAGCTCCAGCACCTCCCGGCTTCCGGCTGCCTGGTGGAGACCGTCAATATTCTGGGTAATCACGGCTTTCAGCTTCCCTGCCTCCTCCAGCCTTGCCAGGGCCCGGTGGGCAGCGTTGGGCCGGGCCTCCCGGAAAATCATCCTGCTCTTGTAGAACCGGTAGAATTCCTCCGGATTCCGCTTATAAAAGCTGTGGCTGATAATCGTCTCCGGCGGATAGTCGTACTGCTGGTTGTACAGCCCGTCCACGCTCCGAAAGTCAGGAATCCCGCTTTCTGTGGATACTCCGGCACCGCCGAAGAATACAATGTTGCTGCTTTCTGCAATCCATGCCTTTAACTGGTCCAGTTCTTTCATTATAAATATCCCCCCTATTGCTGTTATCCCTTACCAAAATTCGTCTGCATCACCAGATATTTCCTGGCAAACCCGCAGGGATTGTAGGACATCTTGGCTTTGCGCAGGCCTTCCTCCCCCAGGTCATCCTCCCGGTTCACCAGCTTCACATCCGGAAACTCGTGGATCAGGAACTGCTGGTTGATGAACTGGTACAGTCCCCGGATCTGGGGATTGGCCTTCTCGATGTGAATAATGGCCATGTCCTCCAGGGGATTGTAGCTGCCTATGGTAAATGCCTCCAGGTTCCCGTCCACAAATACCCCGGCCATCCGCACCTTAAGCTGGGAACAGTTTTTTAAGATTTCGTGGATGCCTGCCACCTCGTAGTCCAGATGATCCTCCACATCGTCCCCTTTCTGCTCCCGCCACTTATCCAGAAACTCCCACACCTTGTCCCGGTCCTGGCAGCACAGGCACCGGTACTCATAGCGTCCTTCATATTCCCGCAGAAATCCATTCAGATGGTTCTTTTTCTTATGAAGCTTTTTCCCTGCCAGGGTCCGCATGGCCTCCCCGTCGTACAAATAGTCCTTCAAATCCTCCTGCTCTGTCACCTGGAAATCCGGGGACTCTTTCAGATGCAGACGCTCTACTGCCTCCTCATCTGCCAGGTAAATCTTAAAAGGCAGCTTTAACACCTGGTTAAAATACTCCACCATCTCATAGAAATAATGCTCCAGGTCCTCTTCCTTACAGACAGGCATGGCGCTGTGCTTCACACCGTTTTCCTCCATCAGCCACTGAATGGCCCTGCCGTCACTGATGGCACACTGCACCTTATAATACTCCCTCCATATAAAACTGTCCAGAAATACACTGTCGCAGGTCCTGTTGGGCCTCTGGCAGTAAAATTCTGACAGTCTTTCAAAATCCGAAGCCTTCACTGGGCGGAATTCCAAATTCATCTCTGACTGCATCCTTTCCGTTGCTTATTCTTTTGCTGACATTCCTTAGTATACACGAACTGGGCAATTTTTACAACAAGCGGCAGATGACGGAATCCTGGCGGACACACCTGCCGTTATTCTTCAGCCTGGACGGAGGGCTTCCAGCTGCCTTTTCAGTTCTGCTATTTCCGCATCCTCCAGCTCCTCGGTGACCAGCAAAGAAAGCCATGACGTCAATTCGTTCTTATCCTCAGAATACGGGAATTTCCGGAAAACGTCAAGGGCTATGAGGAAGTATTCCTGCAGAAGTTCCATCTTCAGGCCCGAATCGAACCTGGTTTTGCCGTAATGGAGATATGCGTAATGACTCTCGTGAAAGATGCCAGGGCTTTTTTTAGCAGACGGACCACCTGTCCGCTGGTTTCCGGCAGGGTTTCCCAGACCGGCCCCTGCGGCTGCATGCCAAAGGAAGGAGTTGTGTACGTATTGACTGCTGCTGTTTTTTGTGCCATAGGCTGATACCTCCATAAAATTAGATTGGATTAAATTGAAAATCGGATCTGGAACATGCGGTGGGAATCCACCGGAACCTCTGATTTACAAAATGGCTGAAGTATAGCATATGGACGGAATAATTGCAATAAAAATGTTACCCGCAGTGGACAAGGGGGCATCTTCCTGCCCCCGTTTCCACAGAACAATCATAAATATCTTTTGCATGTATCATTTAAATGATGTTGGGGGCAAAAGGTATTTTGCCCCCTTTGATACCGGATTGCTCCGCACTTTGTGCTCCCGCAATCCTCATTTAAATTCAACTATTACACTGTACCGACGGTCAATAGCCTTAATGACAGGCTCATAGATCTCCCTGACCATCCTGAGAGCAAGCTCATCTGCAGCTTGTCCGTTGGCCGCGGTATCGAATTTCTCTTCCAGCCGGGAACGCAGCTCCCGCTCAATGGCATTGTAATCTGCCAGTGTCAGCTCAATATTCCCCCGCGCCAGCAGACTTTCTTTCACATCATCAATTATAATGTTGTTGGGATCAATCTCGATCGCCTGCAAATAGGCATGACCGATCCGGATGGTGACGGTCTTCCTGTCTTTATCTTCGATCACATTGGCTGCGGTCAGATTGTCCAGGTCCACAACGAAATATCCGGTTCCCGTATAGGACATATTCTGTGTCTTCTTCATGAAATCAAAGTCCAGTTTATTGATGAGACGGTCCGTCAGCTTTGTGGTAACCGTGCCATTCTGCGTGCTGACGACCAGCTTCCGGGTCTCATTCTGGCGGGAGAGGATAACATCAGCGAAACTAACCTCCACACCGCTGGACTTAAGGTAGATCGTATCCAGATCAATCTGCTTGATACCGTCCGAGACCTGCATATGTAAGGGGTTGGCGCCTTGTGTACAGCCCCAGATGACAACAGCCGCCACCAGCACAGCCAGTATGATGGCTGTAAGATTCAATAATTTCTGTCTGCTTTTCATGGCTTATTCTCCTCCATGGAAGAAGGCACCGGGCCGGATTCCGGTTGGAATTCCGGATGGGAGCCTGGCCCGGATCGTTGCCTGGACCCCGGGTGGAAGCCCGGCCCGGCACCGTGGTACCCGCTCATAGGCGGCATCGGAATCGCGATCTGGAATATCTCTCCCAGTATCCATTTGAGCACAAAAAATGTAAACAGCGGCATGATGCAGTTGGTCAGAATCAGGATGGCGATGGAATTCATACATCTGCGAATCGTGTTCTGGAAATGAAGCAGGAGATCCGAGATGCCCTGAACCGCAGTCTGGAAAAGGTCTGACAGCTTCTCAAACACAGTCTTATCCCCAGCGCCGTCTTCCATGGCTTCATTGAGCTTGCCGGCACCATCCTCTGTCTCCTGGATCGTTTCATCCACATAGGCCGTCAGGTCGGATGCGACGATATCCGTAATATGGGTACTGCACGGAATGACAAATGCCACCGCCAGGCCAAGAACACAAAGCCGGACCGCCAGGCCGTTCAGGATGTTCCTTTTTGTGACAAGGAAGAGGCCCCACATGAGACAGGCCAGTGGGATGAGAATCGCAAAGGCCGCCTGGATTCCGTACCGGATCAGGAGCTTTTCCAGAAACAGCACCACCAGAATAGCCACAAAATAAATGTTCATATCCGCCAGACTGTCCGCCAAAGGTGTTCCAAAGTCATCTGGCAGCGCAGAAATCGCCAGCGAGGTGGAAAGCGTGGCTGCCGAAAATTTCATCACGGTATCGCTGCTCTCCTCCACACGTTCCAGAGAGTCCTGAACAAACTTCGACTCCGGAAGCCTGGTTGCAGCAACAAAATAGGAAAGTGCGGCTACGAGGAACAGCGACAGAATCTTAATCGCCAGAGTCGCGTGCTTCGGGGATAACATGTCTATTCACTCCTTCGTATCTGTAACCCTGATCACATAATACCACAAAATCCAAAAAAGCACAATATTCGACATGCCGTTCACGGGGCGTGGAAACCAGGACAAAAACAGACGTCAAGCTGGCTTGTAAGGCTGTTTTGGCCCTGGTTTCCACATCGGGCGGACGCCCGATGCTTCTTGGCCCCGATGCTTTTCGGGGACAAGAAGATGAGCCCCGTGAACACCAACTTTTCCTCACAGCCTTGTTGTCTTTTTCACGGTTCTGTTATAAAATGATAACGGTTTCTATCGTCATTCCCCGGCGGAACACCCCGCCGCTGAATATATCCAAAAAGGAGTTATCCAAAACCATGATCAAAAAAGAAATATCCGAATTAAAACGCCTGTTCACCCCTGCAAACTGTTCCATCAGCCGGATCTGCGGCTGCTACGTGGACGGGGAGAAGAACAAGAAGACCCACATGAAGGAAGCATTTCTCTCCCTTCCGGAAGAGGACATGTTCAAGTACTTTGAGATTTTCCGCAAATGTCTGTCCGGCAGCTTCGGAAAGAACCTGCTGAACCTGGATTTCCCCCTGGACGCGGAAAAGGAAGGGGGCACCCAGGAATTCCTGCTGCAGCTCCGGAACAGCCAGCTAAAGGACGACCAGCTGCTGGACGCCTTCTATGACCGGATCATTGAGACCTACGAGTACACCGGCAACTACCTGGTGCTGGTGATCCACGGGATCTACGACATTCCCGGAAAGACCCTGGACGGCCTGGACATGGACGACGCTTCCGAGGAAGTGTACAACCATATTCTCTGCTGCATCTGTCCGGTGGAGCTGTCCAAACCGGGCCTCAGCTACCGGGAACTGGAGAACACCTTCGGCAACCGGGTCCGGGACTGGGTAGTGGGCCTGCCGGACTTAGGCTTCCTGTTCCCGGCCTTTAACGACCGGTCCACGGATCTACATAGCACCCTGTACTATTCGAAAAATGCAGGCGACCTTCACGATGCCTTCATTGACCAGATGCTGGGCTGTCCCCTGCCCCTGGACGCAGGCACCCAGAAAGAGTCTTTCCAGGCCATTATTGCCGAGACCCTGGGAGACAGCTGCGACTATGAGACCGTCAAGACCATCCACGAGAATCTGGCGGAAATGCTGGAGGAAGCCAAGGATGCTCCGGAGCCTCTGGTTCTGGACAAATACCAGGTCAAATCCCTGCTGGCAGACAGCGGAGTGGAGGAAGAACAGCTCCAGGAATTTGACCGGCATTTTGACCAGGCTGCCGGAGAACGGGCGGAAATCTATGCCGCCAACCTGGTAAACACCCGCTCCCTGGAGGTGAAGACCGCCGATGTGGTCATCAAGGTCAGCCCGGACCGGGCCGACCTGGTGGAGACCCGGGAAATCGACGGCCGCCCCTGCCTGGTGATCGCCATTGACGGCGGGGTGGAAGTCAACGGGATTATGGTAAAGGCTGGAGGCGCCAGCCAGGAGGAGGACATTTCCGAAACACCCTGATTCCGTTTTCCGCAAAAAAGGCCGGAGCATTTTCCCGCCCTGGAAAAGCACTGGGCATCCGCCCCTGGTACTGACTCATTTACATTTCGCCAAATGACTTGCCTGAATTTCCATCTGCTGCGTTGTTGCCGGTCTACGATGCCACCGCATCGGCTCACGGTCTTCGGCAGCGGAAATAATACGGCACCTCCACCAGCAGCATCACGCTCCATCCCACGGCGCAGGCAAAGGCCACCCCGTAGATCCCCACCCGGGGCACCAGTACCCAGGTGGCAGCCACCCGCAGGGAGGTCTGGATGAAGGTGCCGAGCAGGGTCATTTTCATCATGCCCATGCCCCGGTAGAAGCCCTGGAAGCCGTTGGTAAATCCGGGAAACAGGTAGAAAAATGCCATGGTTCCCAGGTACCGGCTTCCCAGAAGGATGATGGTTTCCGCGTGCTCCCCGGTGACAAAAAGCCCCACAATCCCCTGGCGCAGCACCAGCACCAGGGTGCAGATGCAGGCCCAGTAGCCAAATTCCAGCATCAGTCCCCGGCGGAAGCCTTCCCGCAGCCGCTGATACTGCCCTGCTCCCCGGTTCTGGGCCACAAAGGTGGTAATGCCGTGGGAAATGCTCTGCTCCGGCATGCAGGCAAAGTCATCCACCCGGTTCACCGCGTTGAAGGCGGCAATGGCATCCACCCCCAGGGTGTTGACCGACCCCTGGATCAGAAGCTTGCCTATGGGCTGGCAGGACTGCTGGAGGGCGGTGACCGAACCGTACCGGAGGGTCAGGCTCAAGAGGCCCCGGTCCATGCACAAGTCCTTCCGGCCAATCTGCAAATAGGGAATCCGCTTATACACATACCAGACGGAAAGCCCCGCAGACACCGCCTCTGCCACCACCGTGGTCACCGCCGAGCAGACGATGCCAAAGCCCAGGCCGCCGATGAAAACCAGGTCCAGAACCCCGTTTAATACGGAGGAAACCATCAGAAATTTCAGGGACGTCTTTGAGTCGCCCACACTCTTTAAGGCCGAGGCCAGGGCATTGTAAAAGTAGGTAAAAGGCGCACCCAGGAAGATGATCCGCAAATACACGCTGGTCATGTCCATCAGGTCCCCCGGCACATTGAGAAGCCCCAGAAGGGCCGGTGTCAGGAAGATTCCGGCCGCTGCCACGGCCAGGGAAAAATAGAGGCCGAACAGCACGGCCGTGGACATTTCCCTCTTCAGCTTTCCGTACTCTCCGGCGCCGAAGAATTCGCTCATGAGCACCCCGGCACCCATGCAGATGCCGGAAATCCCCAAAATCACAATATTCATCACCGGGGCGGCCATGCCCTCGGCGGCTAAGGCTTCCTTTCCGATGAATCGTCCGGCGATGATGGAGTCCACCGCATTGTAGGTGAGCTGGAACAGATTGCCCAGCACCAGCGGCACCGAGTACCGGACCAGATGCCGGGTGATGCTGCCTTCTGTCATGTTTACTGCTGCCATAGTATCACTATCTTCTTTCCATGTTGGTGCGGTCAGCGCGGTACACCGAAGGTGTCCCTTGGGAAACGCGCAGACCTGTCTGAAACCCACCCGTTCAGTGACCCATTTTCTGGTTCTTACGAATTATCCACATCAGAAAAAGAATTACCGCAACCGTGACCACTGAGTATACTGCATTGACCTGGATTCTTAAATACCATGGGGCAGACTGCATTGCATAGAGGCCGGGACGGGTCCTGTAATCGTGCCATGTGTAAATGCTGGTTCCTATGAAAACTCCGACAGTGCTCCACAATACAATTCTCAGTATGTGATACAATTTTTTCATTGCTTTCCCCCTCCTTTGAACGGCCATGGATATTTCCTTTGGACCTGGCTTTACCATGAATCCGCAGTGCTGCCTATATTGGCTAAGTGTTCCTATTATACCATAATGAAATGATTTTTTACAATACACATTTTCAACTGCCGGTTGATTGACAAGGTCGTGGCATGGATATATAATACCTATAAGGAGATAATCTATGGACAAAAAAGCAGAAAACCTGCCGAATGTGAGGGTTTCGTAAGGATGGTTTTTTAAGTAAGGATTTGCGGTATGGCATTTTTGGTGCTATGCCGCTTTTCCTTTCCATAAAGTGACCTTTGAATGGTCGAATGTTCCGATGTGATTGTAGATAATCTCGATTTCCTGTAAACGCCGCCCGCTGCTTTTGTCTGGGGCATGAACAATTATCCTATCCACAAACTCATGCAGTATTTCAGGTGTAAGCTCTGTTAGGTTGGTGTACTTCTTCACAATGGAGAGGAAACGGTCAACATTGACACTCTGTTTTTCTGCCTGCTGGATATGCTCCTGTAGCCTTGTCATTTCTTCCTGCAAGTCGGCCTGTTCTGTGTCATATCCCTTTGACAGTTTCATAAACCGTTCATCCGACAGTTTGCCGCTGATGTTGTCCTCATAGATACGTTGGAAAAGGTTATCCAGCTCTTTCATGCGGCTTTGGATTTCCGACATTCTCTTTTTCTGTTTTGTCAGTTCCTTGTTCCTCTGGCGTACATCCGTATCCATCACCATGCGGATAAATTCATCCTCATACTGTGACACATAGCCGATCACTTCCCGCAGGTTGTCAAGAACAATCTGTTCAACAACTACATTACGGATATAGTGCATGGTACAGGATTTTGTATTCCCGCGATAATTGGAACATACATAGTTGTGTTTCTCGGCAGGTTCATCCACCCTGCGGTGAAAACTCATTTTGCTACCGCAGTCCGCACAAAAGAGCAAACCAGAGAACATGGGCATTTCCCCCATTTTAGTAGGGCGCTTTTTGCCCTGCCGAATTTTCTGAACAATATCGAAAGTCTCCTGATCGATGATCGGTTCATGGGTATCCCTAAAGATTTTCCATTGGGAGGAGTCATTGTCGATCTTCTTTTTCACCTTGTAGGATTTAACATGGGTTTTGAAGTTGACGGTATGCCCTAGTACATCGTTGCACTAATTCCCGAGTAACCAGCACTCGCTATCCGCGCCATCTGCACGCCTGCGAAGCTAGCCGTAGGCCCCACTACGCCGTCGCTTCGCAGACGCACAGCTGACACGAATATCAAGCACTATTTACTTCGGGATTAATGCAACGAAGTACTAGTCCGTAAGCTCATAAACACGCTGCTGTTCTGGACGCAAGGAGACATTTCTGTATTTTTTGCACAATTTCCCACATCATTCTATAAAAATTCTGTCCACTATTAATAGGGATTTCCCTATAAATTCATAATAATCGTGTATTGGACGCCGAAAAACCCGGTATGTTAAAATATTCTCATTATAAGTTCCTTATAAGTCACAAAAAGTCTGGAGGATTGTGAAATGAAAGACAAACTTGACAAACTGATGATCCGGGCATTTGGGAAACCCCTGTACCGGATTGCACTTGTCCTGCTTGGGCTTCCCACCTTTGCGGTGGCATTTGCGGCGTTCTTATCCAGAAAGAGCCAGGATGAGGCCGGATACCGCAAGATCCGGGAAGAAGCAGAAAAGGAAGCAGAGGCAGACGGAACCTTAAGCCGGATCCGCGACAACGCCAGGACCTATCTGGCCAACAAATACCGCCACTTCGGAAGAAAGACGGACAGCCAGGAGTTCACCCGGGAGCTGGAGAAGCAGACGGCCCGGGATGTGGAGGATGAGATCGCAGGGCGGGTAGCCGGAAAATATGAGAAGGACGGCTTAAAGAAGCGCCAGACCTTTATCCAGTTCGTATGTGCAGGCCTGGACAACCAGGGACTTCTGGCGCTGTCCCTGGTCACCTCCCTGCCCATGTATGTGCTGCTGCTGATTTCGGCCAATCCCTACAGCCGTTACATATTTGAACGTCTCATTATGATGATTTTCGTGGCGTTCGGCGTGGTGTTTGTGGTGTTCACAATCCTGCATTTTGCCTCGTCCTCCCCGGCAGTCAATGTGCTGGGCGAGACGGCTACGGCCCAGCAGATTGAAGATTTCAACCGGGTGTACGGACTGGACCAGCCCTATTTCATCCAGCTTCTTAACAACTTTAAGAACCTGGCCACCTTCAACCTGGGCAATTCCTATTCCGGCAATGAGGACGTTATGGCAGCGATCCTCAGGAAATTCCCGGTGACCCTGGAGATGAGCGTGTACGCCTTTATCATTGCCGTGGCAATCTCCATTCCCATCGGTATCCTGACCGCGGTAAAGCCCAACACGGCCTTTGACTATATTTTCATGTTTATTGCACTGGTGGGACTGTCCCTGCCGGCTTTCTGGTTCGGTATGATTATGATTTTGACCTTCTCCATCAACAGCCACATTCTGCCGGCTTCCTATGTGGAAGGCAACAAGCTGTCTCTGCTGATGCCGGCCATTGTGTCCGGCACCCACCTGGCAGCCAGCCTGGCCCGGAATACCCGTTCCGCCCTGCTGGAGGTTCTGGGCCAGGACTACATTGTCACGGCCAGGGCCAAGGGCCTAAGCAATATCCGGGTGATTGTGAAACACGCCCTGGGCAATGCCATGATTCCCATTGTGACCGTAGCCGGCCTTCAGTTCGGCGGCACCCTGGGAGGCTCTGCCATTATCGAGAAGGTGTTCAATGTAAAAGGTATCGGAAGCTATGTGGTGGATAAGCAGTTCCTTCCTGACATTCCGGCCATCCTGGGCGGCGTGGTGTATGTGTCCATCATCATCAGCCTGGTGAACCTGGCCGTGGACCTGATCTACGTGTACTTGGATCCCCGGATCAAGTCCAGACTGAAAAGCGCATAAGGGAGGTGGATGAACATGAAAAGCGAGAATTTCTTTATCAAAAAAGCCAACCAGAGAAAGCTGAACCGCTTTCAGGAGAATTCCAGCCTGTCCTTTGCCTGCGGCGCGTCGGCCTTTATGGGGGCTGCCTGCGTGGCCCTGTCCTATGACATGAAGACAAAGGCCTTAAATCCCGTATCCCTGGGGGTGGCGGGACTGTTCCTGGCAGAGGCTCTTCTGGCCCTGCTTCTGTGGAGCGCCTTTAAGAGCCAGGTTCTCAAGAAAGGCGACGTGTCCAGGGGGCTGCGGCTGGCAGGAAGTCTTCTGGTGGCAACCATTGTCAACGGGAACATTTTCTGTGCCCTGGCAGGCTTAAGCCTGGTGAAAAAGAAAAAGAACCTGGAATACCAGGTAGGCAGCTACATGCTGCTGGTGGAGATTCTGATTATCATTGTCTCCTATCTGAATGTGTTCAAGGACTATGTGTGTGATTCCTTCTTCCTGGGCATGGGAGTGCTGGCTGTGGTGATTGTCATCCACGCCGTAAGCCTGCCTCTGGTGGCAGCCCATGTCCATGGAAACCGGGCGGACAAATCCATGATGGCCCTGGCCGTGGTACTGATTGCCACCACCGTTACAGGCAACCTGTTTTCCCTGCTTCTGGGACTGATGCTGCTGCGGAAGTGCTGCACAAAGGACGATTACGTGTCCATTGCCTGGATCGACGTGGTGAAGCGTCTGTTCCGGAGCCAGATGGCAGTGCTGGGAGCCTTTATCATTGTGTTCCTGCTGACCATTTCCATCTGTGCCAACTTAACCTTTGATTACGGCATTGCCATTGACAACAATTATTCCCTGATTCTGCGGGAGCCCAGCCTGGCCTATCCCTTTGGCACCGATGATTACGGCCGCTGTGTATTTACCCGTGTGGTGTTCGGCGCCAGGATTTCCCTGACCGTGGGCATTATTTCCACCGCCATCTCCATTGTGGTGGGCATCATTCTGGGAGCCTTTGCAGGCTTCTACTCAGGGACCACGGACAATGTGATCATGCGTATCCTGGATGTGTTCATGGCCATTCCGGGTCTCCTGCTGCCTATTGCCATTATTGCGGCTTTCGGCACCAACACGGCCAACATTACCTTCGCACTGGGGGTAGGCGCCATTCCCAGCTACGCCAGAACCATCCGTGCTTCTGTGCTGACCCTGCAGGACGCGGAGTTCGTGGAAGCGGCCAGGGCCTGCGGAGCCAGGGACAAGATCATCATCTTCCGGCACATCCTGCCCAACTCCATGGCTCCCCTGATTATCCGGGCTACCCTTGGAATCGGCGCAGGTGTGACGGCAGTCAGTTCCTTAAGCTACTTAGGCCTGGGCATTGCGCCCCAGATTCCTGAGTGGGGCAATATCTTAAAGGCAGGCAGCGCGTATCTGGAGACCAATGCCTACATGGCCATTTTCCCCGGATTCGCCATTGTGGTTCTGGTGCTGGCCTTTAACTTCCTGGGCGACGGACTCCGGGATGCATTGGATCCCAAGTTAAAGTAAGGAGGAACATATGGAACAGCAGGAGAAGAAATGCATTCTGCAGGTAAAGAACCTGCATGTACATTATATTACCGACGAGGAAGAGGTCTTTGCTGTCAATGGCATCAGCTTCGATCTCAATGAAGGCGACAGCATCGGACTGGTGGGAGAGACAGGAGCCGGCAAGACCACCACGGCCATGGCCATTATGCAGCTTGTGCCGGACCCGCCGGGGGTGATTACCGAAGGGGAAATCTACTTTAAGGGGCAGAACCTGATTCTCAACACGGACAAGGAAAATGAGAAGATCCGGGGAAACGGTATCTCCATGATCTTCCAGGACCCTATGACGGCTCTGAACCCTACCATGACCATTGGCGACCAGTTAATCGAGGTGCTGCGCCGCCACAATAAGATGAGCAAAGAAGAAGCCAGGAAGCGCTGTATTGAGGTGCTGGAGATGGTAGGGGTCAAGGCGGAGCGTTTCAATGACTATCCCCACCAGTTTTCCGGCGGCATGAAGCAGCGGGTGGTGATCACCATGGCCCTTCTGTGCAACCCGGACCTGCTGATTGCCGACGAGCCCACCACGGCCCTGGACGTGACCATCCAGGCCCAGGTGCTGGATATTATGCTGAATCTGAAGGAAAAGTTCCAGATGGGGCTGATTATGATTACCCATGACCTGGGCGTGGTGGCTGAGACCTGCGACAAGGTGGCCATTGTCTATGCCGGGGAGATCGTGGAGACGGGAAACGTGGAGGAGGTCTACTTAAATCCCAGACATCCCTACACCTGCGGCCTCTTTGACTCCATCCCCAAGCTGGATGAGGACAGCACCAAGCTGGTGCCCATTGACGGTATGACGCCCAACATGGCAGAGCCTCCCACCGGGTGCTATTTCCATCCCAGGTGCAAGTACTGCCAGGACATCTGCAAGACACAGTCCCCGGTAATGACAGAGGGAAGCCACAGGTTCAAATGCTTCTTCCCTCTGGGCAATCCCGTGGACGAGAAGGGAGAGTAGGCCATGAGTACCATGCTGGAAGTCATCGGACTGAAAAAATATTTTAATGTAGCAAATGGCGGACTGCTCCACGCCGTGGACAATGTAAGCTTCCGCATTGAAGGAGGCGAGACCTTGGGGATCGTGGGCGAGTCCGGCTGCGGCAAGAGCACCCTGGGCCGCACCATTCTGCGGCTCCACGAGCCTACGGCCGGGAAGGTAATCTTTGACGGCATGGACATTGTGTCCTTTGACAAGGAAGAAATGCGCCAGATGCGCAAGGAGATGCAGATCATTTTCCAGGACCCCTACGCATCCTTGAATCCCCGCTTTACCATCTCCCAGATCATTGAGGAGCCTTTGAAGCTGCACAATATCTACAGGACAGCCACAGAGCGGCGGGACCGGGTGGAGGAGCTGATGGAGCTGACCGGCCTTTCCCGGCGTATGTACAATATGTATCCCCACGAGTTTGACGGCGGACGCCGCCAGCGTGTGGTCATTGCCAGGGCATTGTCCTTAAACCCAAAATTCATCATCTGCGATGAGCCGGTCAGTGCCCTGGACGTGTCGGTCCAGGCCCAGATCATCAACCTGATGATGGAGTTGCAGGAGAAGCTGGGACTGACCTACGTGTTCATTTCCCACGATATGTCGGTGATCAAGCATATTTCCACCAATATCGGCGTCATGTACCTGGGGCAGATGATTGAAAAGGCCTCCAAGAAGGAAATCTTCCGGAGTCCCCTGCATCCCTACACCATTGCCCTGCTGTCGGCCATTCCTTCCGTGAATATCCGGGAGAAGAAGGAGAAGATCATCCTGAAAGGGGAGATCGGTTCGCCGGTGAATCCCAGGCCGGGCTGCCGGTTCGCTCCCAGGTGCCCCTTTGCCACGGACCAGTGCCGCAGCGAGAACCCGGCTTTTGAGGAAGTGAAACCGGACCACTTTGTGGCCTGCCACAGGGTCCATGAAATGATGGAAGGAAAACTGCGCTTTTAAACCGGGGAAACCTGGTTTGAAGATAAAAATGAGGAGGAATAAGACCTATGAAGAAAAGAAGATTAGCAGCAGTGGTTCTCTGTGCTGCCATGGTGGCTTCCATGACAGGATGTAACGTGAAGACCAAGAGCGATGTAACCAGCACCGCCGCACCGGCAGCGGACCAGGGCCCCACAGAGGCGGACCCCAATGCCGGGGTGGAGATTGGGGAAGTGAATCTGAAGCTTCTGTACCAGAGCAGCGACGAGAGCGTGGCCAACGTAATCCGTGACGAGCTCAGCAAGGCAGGCATCAATGTGGAAATGAGCGCGGCTTCCGACGGCGCCACCTTCCGGGAGCAGGAAGGCAACGGAAACTTTGACATTGCCATTTCCAGCTGGGCCAACCCGGTAGGTACTCCTGACTACGGATGCCGCGGCATCTGGGAGTCCATCGGAGACAGCAACTTAACCGGCATCAATGATCCCAAGCTGGATGAGCTGGTGAACAAGGCAGCAGGCGAGACTGCGGACGTGTACATCAATACCTACGGCGAGGCTGAAAAGTATGTGGTGGAGGAGCAGACCTACATGACTCCCCTGTACCAGAACGTCAACGGACGTCCCTTTAACAAGATTCTGAAAGAGGATTCCGTGGAGAGCAACCAGAGATGGGAGCATTTTGACTATGTAGACGAGTCCCTGCGGGATTCCAGACCCCTTGTGATTACCCAGACCGGTTCCACCATCACCACCTGGGACCCCATCCGTGCCGATGACCAGAGCTCCGGCTATTCCCTGGATGAGATGTATGTGCATCTGCTGACCTTACAGCCTGACTGGTCCGTAACCACCGATTCCTCCCTTTCCTGGAGCTATGCCATCTCCGAGGACAACAAGTCCTACTACTTCCTTCTGAGAGATGACTGTGGGTTCGCAAGAATCGACAAGGACGGCCAGGTGTATGATTCCGGCGTAAAGGTAGCCGGTGAGGATGTGGTTTACTCCTTAAACCGGGCCAAAGACCCCAATTCTACCGCTATGCACAAGACCTACAGCATGTACACCAACCTGGATACGGTAGAGGTTGTGACGGACATGGCAGAGCTGGAGAGCGTGAAGAATGTGGACGGCAAGACCATGAAGGAAGTGCTGGAAGCAGACAGCATCACCCCCATCAGCGAGGTGGTGGCTACCAGGGATGAAGTGGACAATGACGCAGGAAAGTACCAGGTAGTCCGCTGCAATACCAAGGTTCCCTATCCCCAGATCCTTAACTGCCTGACCTTCCACGGCGCAGGAATCGTGGACAGCGAGTATGTGGAGGCCATGAACCAGGGTGTGGACTTTGCGGCTTACGATGCAACCAAGGACAAACTGTACGGTGATTCCGTGGCAACCGTGGAAGGAGCCACCTATGACAACCATCTGTCCTTAAGCGGCAACTATGTGCTGACCTCCATGAATGACTACCAGATGAACTTTGTGGCAAATCCCTGCCTGCGTACCAGGGAGCCGGACTGCACCAAGATCAAGACTCTTACCAACAAGTTCATTGCCGACCAGGATACGGCTCTTTCTGCCCTGAGAAGCGGCGACGTGGATTACTGCTACAACATTCCTACCACCAAGTACGATGTGGTGGAGCAGGACGAGAACCTGGTGCTGAAGAAGTTCCCGGGCATCCGTGTCTATATGCTGGCCTTTAACATGCACGGCACTTCCGTGGTGTCTGATTCCGTGAACCTGAGAAAGGCCGTGGCTTCCGTGGTCAATTACAATGATATCAACGCCGTACAGGCCGGCAACACCCTGGAGTGCTACAGCCCCCTGGGCACCTGCCTGAATCCGGGCAACAAGCTGTCTTACCAGCCTGGTGATACGGAGAAATATCTGAGAGCCCATTTTGCGGAGCAGTAAGGACGGATTTATGGAGAGACAGGAACTGGTCACAAAGCTTGAGCAGTATATTCGCTCACACGAGCGAGCAATCGTGGAGGACTTAAAAAGTCTTGTGAGATTCCCCAGCGTGAGTGTGGAGGGTACGGAAGAGAAGCCTTTCGGGGAAGCATGCGCAAGGGTTCTGGACTTTGCCCTGAATATGGCAAAAGAGCGGGGGTTTCTTGTCAACAATCATGGCAACTGGTATGGGACGGCTTTCTGTGAAAGCCGGAAGGAGGACGAAAGCCTCATCGGCATTTTCTCCCACCTGGATGTGGTGGAAGCAGGGGACGGCTGGACCTATGAGCCTTTCGAGCCGGTGGAAAAGAACGGGTTTCTCATTGGCCGGGGGGCCGGGGACAACAAAAGCGGCGCCGTCATCGGTCTGTACACCATGCAGGCCATCCGGGAGCTGGAGATTCCCCTGGAAAGCAACCTGATGCTGTATTTCGGCTGCAACGAGGAATCCGGCATGAAGGATATTGAACGGTTTGCCAAAGAACATGTGATGCCGGACTATTCCATGGTGCCGGACCTGTTCTTCCCTGTGTGCTATGGGGAGAAGGGCAGCTTAAAGCTGACCCTTCAGGCAGCCACCGGCTTCCGGCAGATCACCGGATTCCAGGCAGGAAAGGCGGAGAATATGATTCCGGCCAGTGCCGCGGCAGAGATTCCCTTTGAACAGGACCTGTTTGCAGAGGCGCAGAACCTGGCAGCAGGGCGGACGGACATGGAGGTCCGGCAGGAGGAAGACCGGATTGTGGTCCGGTCCCAGGGCGTAAGCGGCCACAGCGCCATGCCGGAAGGGACCGTGGACGCAATCTGGCTGCTGACGGATTTTCTTAAGGACATAACCGGGCTGGATGCTTCGGACCGGGAGATCTGCCGGAATCTGGCGGAATTTTCCGGGGACTATACCGGCAGCCGCCTGGGGGTGGCCTGGGAGGATGAGCCTTCCGGCAAGCTGGTATGCGCCGCAGTCACCGCCCGGATGGACGGTTCCATCCCGGAGGTGCTGTTCTCCATCCGCTATCCGGTAACCGATTACCGGGAGCGGATTGAGTCGGAGCTTTTAAAGGTCATCGGAAGCCGGGGATTTGCCGTGAAAAAGTCGGTGAACAATGACCCCTTATATATTGCAAAGGATGACAGGTATGTCCAGACCCTGATGAAGGTGTACCGGGAAGTCACCGGCAAGCCCAATGAGGCCTACGTCATTGACGGAGGCACCTATGCCAGGAAGCTGAAACACGCTGTGGGTTACGGCGGGGGAAACGGAGTCAGCGCCGATTTCCTGCCGCCGGGCCATGGCCGTGTCCATCAGCCCGACGAGGCCAGAAGCATCCAGGGGATTCTGGAGGCCATCAAGATCTATGTGCTGTCCGTTCTGGAAATCGACCGGATGATTCAGGAAGAGAAGAGCGGCAGCAGGTAATACTGACCCGGAAGGGACAGAGGAGGAAATTATGAAACAGGCAAAACCAATTACCCGGGAGCTGCTTGCGGCATGCAGGGCGGATTATGAGAACAGCCGGTTAAGCCAGGCCATGACCTGCACCGTATCCAGGACAGAGCTGGCGGACGCGGCATTTGACGGGGAGGCGGCCAGAGGTCTGGATATGACATTTTCCATTGACCTTTATGACACCGGGGTCACCTGGCAGAAGGCCAGCGGGCGCTGCTGGATCTTCGCAGCCCTGAATGTGCTGCGCCAGGTGGTGGCAAAGAAGTGCAGTCTGGAGAAGTTTGAGCTGTCCCAGAACTATCTTGCATTCTGGGATAAGTTTGAGAAGATCAACTATTTCCTGGAATCGGTGATTGACAGCGCGGACCTGCCGGTGGGAGACCGGACCCTGGACTGGATACTCCAGGGCATCAGCGACGGGGGCCAGTGGGACATGGTGGTGTCCTTGGTTAAGAAGTACGGGGTGGTGCCCATAAGCGCCATGCCGGAGACCTGCCAGTCTTCCTCCACCCGGGTCATGTCCCGGATGCTGAACATGAAGCTGCGGGAGTACGCGGTGGAGCTGCGCAGGCTGGTGGCAGAAGGCAGGGAGGTACAGCCCAGGAAGGAAGAAATGTTAAAGGACATGTACCGGGCCTTGTGCATCTGCTTCGGGAAGCCGGCGGAGCGTTTCGACTTTGCCTACCGGGATAAGGACAAGGAGTACCATATTGACCGGGACCTGACGCCACAGAGCTTCTATGAGAAATACGTGGCCGCGGACCTGGGTGCGTATGTAAGCATCATTCACGCTCCCACAAAGGATAAGCCCTATGGGAAGACGTTTACAGTCAAGTACCTGGGCAATGTTGTGGAGGGCACGGTCCGTCACTTAAATGTGCCCATGGACACCTTCAAGGACCTGGTGGTAGGCCAGTTAAAGGACGGGGAGCCGGTGTGGTTCGGCAGCGACTGTTCCAAGTTCGGAGACCGGAAGACCGGTATCTGGGACCAGGATACCTACCGCTACGGGGAGATTCTGGGCGGACTGGAATTCGGCCTGACCAAGGAGGAAGGCCTGGACTACCGGGACAGCGCCATGAACCATGCCATGGTCATCGCCGGGGTCAATCTGGATGCCCAGGGAAAGCCGGACCGGTGGAAGATCGAGAACAGCTGGGGGGACGAGGCCGGGAAAAAGGGCTACTTTGTGATGAGTGACAAGTGGTTTGACGCTTATACGTATCAGGCGGTGGTACATAAGAAGTATCTGTCCCGGGAGCTTTTGGAGGCCCTGGACGGGGAGCCGGTGGAGCTGGCGCCCTGGGACCCGATGGGGTCGCTGGCGTAAGGGAAATATGAAAGGGAGTATCGCAGAACAGCTGGTATCCGGCTGTTCCTGACCTGCTGTGCAGGATCAGGATATGGTGCGGTACTCCCTTTTTGCGTGGCAGCATAACAGCCAGATGCCGTAAGGCACCTGGTGCAACGCTGTACCAGGTTACTGCTCCGATTTCAGCAGCTTCGTATACTGCTCAATCACCCGGTAAAAGGCGTCCAGATCTGCTTCGCTGCACTGTTCCACCAGGTAGGCGGTGGTCTGGGTGATGTCGGCTACGT
Organism: uncultured Lachnospiraceae bacterium; assembly: GCA_910577765.1. GTDB lineage: Bacteria > Bacillota > Clostridia > Lachnospirales > Lachnospiraceae > Brotaphodocola. Next base: position 22,381 of record CAJTOV010000012.1, on the reverse strand, counting down.
CGTAGGCCTTGTGGACCCGGGAAAGGCGCTTTCCTTTCTCGGTTACGTAGAGGCGGGCCGTCTTTTCGTTGTTCTCCGCAAAACGCTTTTCCACATACCCGGCTTCCATCAGCTTCTTGATGGTCTGGGAGATGGCGCTTTTGCTTTTGTGCCAGATTCTGGACAGCTGGGTGGCTGTGATGCCGGGGCTGTCGTCAATGTAGGTGAGAGTGTGAATCTCCATCATGTTGCAGTTCTCAGCTTCATAGGTATGCTGGCTATAGATGAAATTGTGATACAAAATGACGAATTCATACAGCATATTGGCCCTGACGGTAACCTTCTGGTATAAGCTGTCAATATCAGAAAAATGGGTCATATACGGATACTCCTGCGGTTCTATAGATTCTAGTATGACCCACACCAATTAACCATATGTTTCGCTTGTCTAAATTTCCCCCTGCTTCGTTGTCGTCGGTCAACGATGCCACCGCATCGCCTCCCTCCTCCGCCTTGCAGGATGAAAATTTATCCTGCGCGAAACATAATGGTAATTGGTGTGGGTCATACTAGGGAAAGCAGAGGTTGGCTCTGCCTTCCGGGACGGAAACGGTTCCGGGGAGGATTGAAATCGTTTCCTTGTTTCTATCATAACACATCCCATATCCCTCCGCAAGAATTTAAATCCATGCAAAACAGCAGATTCAGTAAATATAGTTAATCAGCAAAACTATTTTAGCAATAAACAGGCGTATTCTTTGTGCAAAATATTTAAATAGAAAAAATATATCAAAGGCTTATTGACAGAAAGCACAAAACAAAGTATAGTATAGTTTAGTAACAGAACTAAATTGCGTGACGGAGCAACGCTTCCGGGATTCCGGGGCAGCCGGTCTGCCGGAGTTCCGGGAGCACATTAAAACAGAAAGGTGGTATATTACATGGATTTTGAGAAATTCTGTCAGGACAACTGTGTGGAACGCAAGGGTACCGGAACCTTAAAGTGGGATTCCCTTCAGGAAGTCTTCGGTGACGCGGACCTGCTTCCGCTGTGGGTTGCGGACATGGAGATCCAGTCACCGCCGTCGGCCCGGGAGGCCATGGCAAAGCGGGTGGCCCACGGCGTATTCGGCTACGGGAAGGTGGAGGACTCCTACTTTGACGCGTTCTTTGCATGGCAGAAGAAGCACCATGGCATGGAAGTGGCAAAAGAGAATGTGCGGTTTGCTACCGGAGTGGTAGGCTCCCTGTATGCTGCCGTGCGGGCCTACACCCCGGAGGGGGCATCTGTGGTAATCTGTCCGCCGGTGTATTATCCATTCTATGACGCCATTCTTAACACCGGCAGAAAGCTGGTGACCTGCGAACTGGACAACCGGGACGGCCATTACACTCTGGATCTGGAGAAGTTCGAGAAGGCTGTTACCGAGAACCAGGTAAAGATGTTCATCCTCTGCTCCCCCCACAATCCGGTATGCCGGGTATGGACCGAGGAAGAGCTGGACGGGGTGCTGGGCATCTGTAAGAAGCACGGGGTGCTGGTGGTGTCCGACGAGATTCACCAGGATTTCGCATATGAGGACCATCCCTTTGTGTCTTCCGGCATGGTAGGCGGCGGAAAGTACCGGGATATTCTGATTGTGCTGAACTCCGGCTCCAAGACCTTTAACCTGGCCGGACTGATTCACTCCCATGTGATCATTTACGATGAGAAGCTGATGGAGACCTATGATGCCTATATCAAGAGCATCGGTTCCCCGGAGGTAAACTTAATGGGCGTCACCGGTATGGAGGCTGCTTACCGGGGCGGCGAAGAGTGGTTTGAGAATGTCAAAGGCCTGATCCGGCATAACTATGAATATATGAAGGGCCAGTTTGCAAAGGCGCTTCCCAAGATCGTGGTGACACCTCTGGAAGGCACCTACCTTTCCTGGATTGACCTGCGGGGCTACATGCCTGGGGACAAGGTGGCAGACTTTATCCAGAACAAGTGCCGCCTGGCCTGCGACGTAGGCGAGTGGTTCAGCTTTACGGGACATGGCTTTGTCCGTATAAATCTGGCTACGGACACTAAGAATATTAAGACAGCCGTGGAGCGTATCATTGCCAATATGGAGTAACCGTCCGGCAGATTCCTGCTCCCGGTGCTTTATGGAGCCGGAAAGATGTTCCGCCGGTTATGGAATAAATGATTTAAGGGAGTGTTGATATGGGAAAACGCGTACTTGTAGTAGGCGGTGTGGCCGGAGGTGCCTCTGCCGCCGCCAGAATCCGCCGTCTGGATGCAGAGGCATCCATCACCATCTTTGAGAGAGGGGAGCATGTATCCTTTTCCAACTGCGCCCTGCCCTACTTTTTAAGCAGGACCGTGGAAGAGTCGGATTATCTGGTACTGATGACCCCGGAGAGCTTTAAGGCCTCCTATGACATTGAGGTGCGCACCGGCCATGAGGTCCAGGCCATTGACCGGGCCGGGAAAACGATCCGGGTGAAGAATCTGGCGACAGGAGAGGAATACCAGGAAGCCTACGATGAACTGGTGCTTTCCCCCGGTTCCAGTCCCATCCGTCCCCGGTCCATTGAGGGGGTATTTCTGCCCCATGTGTTTACGGTTCGCAATGTGGCGGATATTGTAAAGCTGGACCAGTATGTGCGCCGGGAAGGCAGCAGCAATGTGGTGGTAGTGGGCGGCGGATTCATCGGCCTGGAGGTGGCGGAGAATCTTAAGGAAGCCGGGAAGCAGGTGTCTGTGGTAGAGGCAGCCAGCCAGGTCATGGCACCCTTTGACCCGGATATGGTCCAGATGCTCCACCGGGAGCTTCATGACCAGGGCGTCAAGCTGTATCTGGGCGACGGGGTCAAGGCCATTACGGAAGAAAAGGTGGTTCTTGGTTCCGGCCGGGAGCTGCCGGCGGATGTGGTGGTGCTGGCCATCGGCGTGGTGCCGGAGACCGGCCTGGCAAAGGATGCAGGCCTTACCATCGGAGAGACCGGCGGCATTCAGGTGGACCCGGATTTCCATACCAGCGATCCCCATATCTATGCGGTGGGAGATGCCATTGAGGTGTACAACCGTCTGACCCGCAAGCCGGCCAGACTGCCTCTTGCAGGACCGGCCCTGCGCCAGGCCAGAACCGCGGCAGATGCCATGTACGGCATCCACGGAACCAACAACGGGGTCATGGGCTCCTGCGCGGTGCGGATCTTCGGGCTCAACGCAGCCGCCACCGGTCTTAACGAAAAGACCGCAAAGGCCGCCGGCATTTCCTGCGATTCCGTCTACACCATGGGCATGGATAAGGTAGGGCTGATGCCCGGAAGTGCTCCTGTCCACTTTAAGCTGGTATTTGAGGTGCCTACCGGGAAGGTCCTGGGGGCCCAGGCCATCGGAACGGGCAATGTGGATAAGCGGATCGACGTGATCGCCACCCTGATCGCCATGAACGGCACCCTGGAAGACTTAAAGGAGCTGGAGCTGTGTTATTCTCCGGTCTTCGGCACGGCCAGGGACGTGGTGAATCTGGCGGCTCTGGTGGGACTCAACGTGCTGCACGGCGTGTTCCGGCAGGTACATGTAAGCCAGGTCCGGGGACTGGTGGAGGAAGGCGCGTATATTCTGGATGTGAGAACTCCCGGAGAGTTTGACATGGGACATCTCAAAGGCGCCGTCAACATCCCCCTGGGACAGCTGCGGCAGCGGGTGTCTGAGATCCCCAGGGATATTCCGGTGTATGTCCACTGCCGGACCAGCCAGAGAAGCTACAATGCCATCATGGCATTGCAGGGCCGGGGTTTTGACAATCTTTACAATATTTCCGGATCAATTCTGGGAATCAGCAATTATGAGTACTTTACGGATGTGACCACAGGGCGGGAGAAGATTCTTACGGAATATAATTTCCTGTAATGCTCCGGCAGCAGGCCGGCACGTAAAGGAGGAATCCCCGGACATAATGGTAATTTCGGGGATTCCGGTTAAGGGGATACTGCAAAGAAATACAAATGCGGTTTCGGAATGAAACCAGGGAAAAGGAGTATAGGTATGCAGAATGTATTCTTTCAGAAGTTTTTGATGATCAGTGATGTAAGGACCATCGCGTTTCTGGTGGTTCTGGTAGCATTGTTTTACCTGATTCATGTACTGTACCACAAGAAGCATATGGATTTTGCGGTTGTGGTTATGATCGGCACCGGTTTGGGTCTGGTGCTGGGCCTTGCCATCCAGTTTGTGGCCGGATTCCCGGACGCTCCCATGGAGGTGGCCTTTGTAGCGGAGACTACCACCTGGTTTGCCATGGTAGGTAACGGCTATATCAACCTGATCCGTATGATCGTGGTTCCCCTGGTGATGGTCTCCATCATGCAGGTGATTATCAACATGCAGCAGGGCAAGACCATGGGTCTGCTGGTGCGCAGAAGTATTATTGTAACCATGGGCATGGTGGCCATTGCCGCCGTTACCGGTATTGTCATCGGTATGCTGCTGGGCGTGGGCAAGGGGGCTGCCCTGGTAGAAGAAGGGGCTGCCACTGCCAAGGAGATCTCTCCGGTGGCCACCACCATCCGCAATCTGGTTCCCAACAACATTGTAGGAGCCATGGTAGACAGCAACATCATCGGTCTGGTAATTTTCTCCGCGTTCCTGGGTCTGGCCATCTGGTGGATCAACTATGAGAGCGCAGAGGCTGCCAAGCCCCTGTATGACCTGATCAACGCAGGACACAAGGCCATGATCAATATGGCGCTGCTGATTCTGGACTATATGCCGTGGGCGGTTATGGCACTGCTTGCCAACACCATTGCCCAGAGAGGTCTGTCCTCCATTCTGGAAGTAGGCAAGTTCATTGTGGCGCTGTACATTGCGGCAGTGGTACAGTTTATGATCCAGCTGGGGCTTCTGGCCATCCACGGGCTGAATCCGGTGGTTTACATAAAGAAGGCTTATGCCACCATGCTGCTGGCATTTACCTCCCGCTCCAGCGTAGGCTGCCTTCCCATGACCATTGAGACCCTGACCAAGAAGCTGGGTGTGGACCAGGGTACCGCCAGCTTCGTGGCCGGCTTCGGCACCACCGCAGGCATGCAGGGATGCGCAGGTTTCTTCCCGGCTCTGCTGATTATCTATGTATGTAATGTAACCGAGACTCCCATTGACGTGACTATGATCGTCATGACCATCTTTGTGGTAACCATCGGCTCCCTGGGTATCGCAGGTATCCCCGGAACTGCCACCATGGCAGCATCCGTAGGACTGTCCGGCGTGGGCATGGGCGCACAGTTTGCCATGGTAAGCCCCATTCTGGCCATTGACCCCATCATTGACATGCCCAGAACTCTGCTGAACGTTACCGGTTCCCTGACCAATGCACTGGTAGTGGATAAGCATATGGGTAGCCTGAATGAAACGGCTTATAATGATATGAGTCTGAATTTGCAGGAGAAGAAGGCGTAAAGATAACTGCCGGAATATCCCTGGAAGGGCGGTTATCTTGGAAGGTATAGAGAAATAGCAGATACTGTCTGCGGGAAAATTGGCAGGAAGCAACCGGTCATGAACCGGGTTGTGAAAAGTCCGTTTTACGGTATGGAGAACAGCGGTTTTCAGTAATATTCCGCTGGCATCTATACCGTGGAACGGACTTTTATGGTATGGTTTGGGTGGATGGAAATATTCTCTTCGTTCCTTTAATGCGTAAGAAAATATGTAAGTAATTATAACAGATGGTGATAGTTCGGGCAAGAAGATGCGTTGTCCGAACTATTATGTTCATGGGCATTTTTGCCATGAATATAGGGAAATGTATCTTGCTATTTTTGATATGTAGAGTTAAAATATGAAAGATACGGCTGTTAAAATTGTCTGATTTTAACAGTCAAAGAAACTCGAACACGGAGGCTGGATGTTTGTATTTCACATGGTCACGTGGATTGCCTGTTTTTCTTTTTGCATGATCTGTTTAAAATATTTATTGATGGAGGTTACGGAAGATGGGATATACGTTAATGAAAAATAATCTGATTCCAAGAAATTATGTACCATACTCTTTGGAACACTGTGCAGTGCAATTTATAAGAGAGGCGTGTGAAGGGCTGCGCTTTGAAACGGTAGATGAATCAAAAGCCCTTCAGGGTAAGAGTATCCGCCCCAATCAGATACCTTTCAATATGGAAAAAGATATTGACAGACTGTGCTTTGAAAATGCTGTTGACCGGTTCTTAAAATCGGGGAAGAAGGAAGATGCATTTGATGTGTACTTCTGCTATCTTGAGATGTTTATCGGAGATTATGAGAAGACCAGACGAATGATTGAGCTTTTGTCAGAGTTTGAAGCCAACGGCAGCGGCCTTCTGATGAAACACCGTGACCATTATTCCCATTCTGTATATGTTTTTTGTCTGGGACTGGCAATATATGAATCTAATGATCTGTTTAGAGAAGCATATAAAGGCTATTATAAAATAGAAGACGGGCATGCGGCGGCATGTCATTATTTGCAGTACTGGGGACTGGCATCCCTATTCCATGACATCGGATATCCATTTGAATTACCGTTCGAACAGGTCTGTTCATACTTTGAGGTGGACGGAGACAGGAGAGAGGGCAGACCCTTTGTTGCCTATCATGCGCTGGAAGCATTTGCCGAAGTGAATGAAGCTGTCAAAGAAAAATTGAAAAAAATCATTGCCGGCAGGGAGTTTTTGACCACTGATGAAGTCTTTGCATTTGTTCTGGCAGATAAATTGGGAGATATTTATCAGTTTACAGAACAGCAGATGCTTACATATCTTGTTGAAAAACCGACACAACCAGATAAATTCAATCATTTCATGGATCATGCATATTTTAGTGCAACCATTTTGTTTAAAAAGCTGTTTGAGGAAATGAACTGTGGATTGACATCTGCTCATTTGGATGCGCTGACAGCGATTCTGATGCACAATAGCTTATATAAGTTTTGCATAGCACATTATAAGGGGGAAGGAAACCAGCCATTTAAGGCAGAGCTGCACCCGTTGGCATATATGCTGATGCTGTGCGATGAATTGCAGTGCTGGGACAGAACCGCATATGGAAGAAATTCCAAAAAGGAACTGCATCCAATGGGATGTACCTTTGATTTCTCGGACAACACTATCAAGGCTGTGTATCTGTATGATGAAACGGAAATAGGAAAGGTTAACCGTTTTAAGGACAGCTATATAGAATGGCTTGAGTCCGGGGAAGGGAAGGCTCCTGGGCTGAAAGCCTATTCCGGAATGTTCATCAAAAAGAACGGTATATCCGGGTTTCAGGAAGATATAGAGAGGATTGTTGATTTGACGGATATTCCGCTTTCCGTGGAAACGGGATTCGGGAAGAAAATCCATGAAGGAAACAGAAGCTATCTGTCGGACAGTAATTTCATCAATCTATATAATTTTGCAATCATATTAAATGGCCGCTGGAACAATTCTGATTGGAAAAAGGCAAAGGCAGCAGGCCAGGAAGAGAACTATCTTGGCAGTGAGGATGTGATGAAGCAGTTCACAGAAAGCTTCAAAGGCCTTTCCCTGGAATATAAGCTTTCCAACATCAACCAGGCCAAGGCTTTTGCAAAGTATATGAATGAGATTGGATGCTTCTATACGGATAAGGCCGTTGATTTTGAACTGGTAGAAAGCTTCAGCGGTGAGGAGCTGGTGAAAATTGGCCTTTTGGAGCATCAGAGATGGCTTCAGGAGCATTATGACATGGGATGGACGTATGGAACACCGGAGAAGGCACAGCGTGATCTCTTACGCCAGCATAAAGATATGATCCCCCAATTTGATGGACAGTTTGAAGTTTCGGAAGAAGCCGCAAAGGCAAATTACCAGCGACTGGACAAGGCTGAGCAGGATAAGGATACAGACCCTATGGAATGTATGCTGGCACTGCTTAGAATGTTCGATGGACTGAGAATATACAGATTATATTAGGAGAAATAAGCTATGACAGAAGAACAGAAAAAAGTGAGAAAACTGTCTGCGGAGAGCGGAAAGATACGCTGGATAAAGGACCATTGCCTTAGAACGAAAGATGACAATAACGATTATGTGTTTATCAGCTATAAATCCGATGATTTCGAAAAGGTATTAGATGATATTGTTTATAATGCATGTAAAAAGTATGGATTGAGGGTATATTTTGATACTGCCTTTGATGAAAATTCTGATTCCTGGATTATGCAGTATCATGATAATATGTGTGATCCGAAATGCAAAGCTTTTGTAGCATTTATAGATGATGCGTATTATTCCAGTTATGCATGTTTATTGGAGATGATGTCATGCAGGACAGCGGCAGCAGGCGGAGATTACAAAAAAGATACATTATTCTTTCTTCCCATAAACATTGGAACCATCAGTGATATTGTTAAGTCGGAAAACACTGGCCTTGGAACCAGAAGGTTTTCCAACGGAAAAATCAATAGCCACGCGAAAGAAGAGCTGGAAAGGTTTAATGAGATTTTTTCTGAGGTGGCTGATGATATTAAGGAAATGAGAAGAAATATTTATAAAAGAGAAAACCAGTTTGAGTTGTATGACGAAAAAACCAGTACGAGCCCTCAGCATGGAAAGATGTATCTCAGCGTTACCCAGTGCAGAAGACTTATGGAGATGGTTATTCCCAGTAAGAATGATAATGACGGCGGAAACAAGAGTTTTGCTGATGTAATACATGATAAACTTTGGAATGCGGAAATCCGTTCCGTATTTGGCCCGGTAGAGGAAGAAGAAACATCCGCTGTGAAGCCGCTGGATGGTAAAAAGCAGGAAGAATTACCCGCTCCCCAGGGCGGAAAAACCAGCGGTCCGGTTACACCGGTTGAGCCATGTTCCGGTACTATATCCTTAAAGGATTTTGTGAAAAAATTCAATAATAATAATTTTAAAAAGGATACATTCACAAAATTCAGACTGGTAGGAAAAGGGCAATATGACAAATACACCACTGATTATCACGATTCGGCATTTAATCTGGCCTGGGCATTTGTGATGCAACTTTTGTCTGAAAGAGGTATTGATTATATAAATAATGTAACCAGGATGCATCCGGATTTGAAAAATCCTGTTTTTATTACGCTGGATGTATATAAAACAAGAAATGACCAGAATAAGTACAGACAGATCGAGGTAAAGGGACTTGAGAACTATTATATGTACCGTCATTATGGACAGTATCAGTGGGTTGATTCCGTATTAAGGCCGCGGCTTACGGAATATGGTCTGCCTGTGGACGAGTTTGTCTTTGAATACGTCACTGGTTCAGATATACTGCCAGAATTGGAAGCGGAGAAAATGTCTGCGGCAGAGATTGGGAGGACAGAGGAACCAGTTGTTACAGTCCAGACTGTAACAACTGGTGGAATTACCGGACCCGTTACCCTTTCTGGCGGAGAGAGTGTCCAGAAGCTTGAAGGGCAGTTTACCCTGGAGGATTTTTTGAAAAAATATAGCAATAAGACCTTCCAGTCGAAATCCTGCAAATACATCCGGCTTTTAGGTATCAATGGGCAGGAAAAGTATTCTGTGGAAGTGGATGAAAACGGCAATAAAATTCAGACAGCAAGACAATTGGTGTTTAATTTTGCCATGAGAAGGCTGGATGATATGGGGATGGCGTATGTTAACCTGGTAAATGCCCATAACACTTCTAAGAATCCAATATTCATAACCGAGGAAGAGCATAATGCAAGAAAAGCCCGCAAGGAGAGTGTGACATATACGAAAGTTATTTCAAAATCTGTCAATGGCTATAGTATGTGTACCCATTATGCGGAATATGACTGGTTTAAAAATTCATTTATGAAACAGATAACTGCTTTGGGATTGTCAAAAGATGATTTTGTCATAATTTTTGAGCAGTGAGGGAGTGTTGACCAATGATATCCTATTCAGAAATTGAGAGCCTGATTACCGATTACCGGTTTCAGGATTTGAAGTACCGTCAGGAAAAGACAAATATCTTTACAATTGTAGGACAGACTCATACAGAGCATTGGCATAGTTCCTTTATGAGCTGGCTTTTTGATGCACATTCGTCTTTACGGCTGGGGCATTTTCCATTAGCCAGATTGCTGAATTATTATATGATTAAAAAACCAGACTGTGGTTTTAATCTGAGAGATATCTATAAATGGAAGCTGGATGATGTGAAATTCTGTACGGAAAAGGACGCCACATACAAGGGGAAAAAACGTTCCATTGATGTCTATGGGGAGAGCGACGAACTGATTGTGGTAATAGAAAATAAGGTAAATGCCAGAGAAAATTATAATCATTCAAAGCAGGGACAGACCATGGATTATTATAATTATGTAGAGGCCAATAAAAAGCCAGGACAGAAGGCATTGTACTTTTTTATTACTGCTGACCAGAAGCAGAACGCATATGCTGATATGTATGTACAGATCTCATACCAGGAAATGTATGACCGTATCATATCAAAATGTATTGGGCACCCACAGGTCCCCGAGGATGGGAAGTATTTGCTGGAACAGTATGCGGCGAATCTGAGAGAAACCATCCATAATTCCAATACCCCCATGGCGCTGGTCAATATTCCTCTTTGTAAAGAATTGTACAACGATTATTCCGGGCTGTTAGATGGTTTGTTTAACGCAGTGGAGAAAGCAGATGATTTAAAATCCAGTTCCGACCCGGCTTGTATGGTGTATGAGCATTATCAGTCCATATTCGATGAAATATACCTTTCTGTGGAGGAACAGTATGGGAGAACTCCCAATGCCCGGTTGCAGAGACAAGTGGTCAGTTTTACAGAACTGTATAAACGGGGCGCTGTGACAGATGGCATGGTTTTTTCGATGACCTATGATGGAGAACGGTATTATGCCAGGGCAGTTTTGGCGGATAATAAGAGGGACTGTTATTTCCAGGTGTTGGATGAGAATGGAAATCCATTTATGGAATCCGGAACCGGCAGAATCCTGGGGGTTTATGAAAATTCCTCATCCGCTGGCGTTGATGTCATTAATATGAGACGTCAGAAAAAAGGGATAAAGGAACGGGTCAAGACATTGAGAGGAACAACCTACTGGACCAACGAAGAAGGAATGAGCATCCGGGATTTGATGGACCGGTATTAGCGGGGTGAGCATGTTGAAAAATGTCATAAGGAAGCTTGTTCCGGCCATATGTCTGATCCCGTTGTTTGTGGGTACAGCGGGCTATCTGGCATGGGGGGAGCGGATAACAGATGCTCTATATGCCAGTTTTGCGCTGTATTTTACGAATCCTATTTCCGATGCTTACAATGGCTACATCGAATTTACCAGATGGACAGCGCCCATGGTGACAGCCACGGCGATTCTGTGTGCCTTGAAAAATGTATGGGATCATATTCGCTGGCGGCTGAATCTGCTTTGCAGGGAGGACAGTGTTGCCGTTTATTCAGACGAAAACCTTTCTATTACTTTTGATAAGGGGACGCAGGCAATCTATCCGGGAGACAGCTTTCAGGGATATGCCAGGAACCATATTATCCTGTATTCCTCAGACCAGAAGAGCCTCCAGTTTTACGAGGAACATCGGGAACAGATGAAGAAAAAAACAGTATATATTGGCCTGAAGGAACTGGAGCTGGGTTTATTGAAGGAAATGAGCCATGTTACGCTGTTTGATATAAGCGGGTCCATAGCAAGACTGCTGTGGAAACAGATTGCCCTTTGGAAATCGAAAAAAGAAAATCTGAGTGTGGTTATTTACGGTAATAGTCCATTGGCACAGAATATTCTGTCTGTGGGCCTACAGTTAAATCTGTTTTCCTTAGAGCAGCACATTACATATTCCATGGTGTCGGACAATGGTTATTTCCAGATAAAGCATCATGATTTGGAGCTGATGAATTCTGATGAAATCCGGTATTACAGACCAGACCAACAACAGCTATGGGATGTCATATCGGATGCAGATGTAGTGATTATCGCGGACAGAATGCCCTTGGATTTCCTTCAGACAGTGGTCGTGAAAGCAGGCGACCACAGTGTCTATTATTATTCTCCGGAGGAAGGGGATGCTTCGGAACATATTTCATTTAGGAATATGGTCCTATTTGGAAGAAATACGGAGGTTTTCACAGATAAGAATATAAGAAGACAAAATCTTATCCAGAAGGCCATAGAATTAAATGAGCACTACGCTGAGAAGTACAATTCCGAAAAAGAGTGGAATAACCTTTCCGGTTTTTTCAAAGCATCCAATATATCTTCTGCTGACTACGGTGAGGTAATCGCTGTTTTGTCGCAAACAGTATCTGATGATGTACTTGCACAGATGGAGCATATCCGGTGGTGCAGATTTTATTACTTGAATTACTGGAAATATGGTGTTCCGGAAAACGGAAAGAATAAAGATACACAGCAGCGAATCCATAAGGATCTGGTGGCCTATGACCAGCTTACGGAAGAGGAAAAGGCAAAAGATCTGGAAGCGATAAAAATATCCAGAAACCGCTGATAGAATAAGTGTCCCAGAACAGGATACAAGTATGATGGCAGAGGGAGAGCTGCTGCATACATGATATCCTTTTTGGGACACTTATGATTTGATCGAACATAGGATCAGCATCATTGATTCTGCTTGTTGTGTGCATCCACTGGAAGCTTACAGTCCCCCTCATTCATAATCGCGCCTGCTCAGGTATGGGGGGACTGTCTCCCTTGTTTAGAAACATTTGGATTATATTTACCCAAGCAGCCCCCGCACCATCTCCGCATCAAACACCACCTGCTCCACCCGGTCCACCTCAATCTGGTACAGGGCGTTGGCCGCAATATGCTCTGCTGCCTGCTCCAGGTCCCGGATTCCGCTGGTATTTTTATGCAGCTCAATCAGGGCATCCAGGGCGCCTTCCGTCACTACACATTCTTCGGGACGCAGTTTCATCCGCCCCAGAACCTTGGGAAGGGCATACCGGGAGAAGATGATCTTCTTCTCCTCCGGGGTATAGTCAGGAATGTCGATCACCGCAAACCGGGACATAAGAGGCGCACTGATCAGCTTCTTGTCATTGGCCGTGGCAATGGGATACACACCGGTGGTGGGAATCATGCATTCGATGTAATTGTCCGTAAAGCCTAAGTTGTCCAGAAGGGTCAGCAGCACATCCGCCGGGTTTCCGCTGCCTTTGCCGGAAGCAGCCTTGTCCAGCTCATTGATGATGAACACCAGGCTGGATGCCCCTGCCATGGAAAATGCTTCCATGATCATTCCCGGTTTGGCGTTGGAGTAGATCCGGGAGCTGCCGGTAAGCTGCTCCGGGTCATTGATGGAGCTCATGTCCAGGGTGGTCCAGGGAAGCTTCAGAATCCGGGCCACCGCGTAGGCGATCTGGGACTTGCCGGTTCCCGCCGGTCCCACCAGCAGAAGCCCGTAGGCAGGCAGGGTGTGGGTGCGGTTAATCTGGATCACGGTCTCAATGATCCGCTGTTTGACCCGTTCCATGCCGTAAAGCTCCTCATCCAGGATGCGCCGGGCTTCCATAGGGTCAATGGACTCAAAGTAATCATTTTTCCACTGGATATTCATCATAATGGACAAGGCCCGCTGGGCGTGGCGCCGTTCCTCCGGGGTCACCTCATGGGAACGGGCTACTGCCAGGTTCCTTCTGGCCCAGACTCCGATATTGTCCGGCAGGGTCCTTCCGGCGCAGGTCATAAAGTCGGTAATGCTTTGCAGGCTGGTAAGCTTCATGCTGTCCCCGGATTCGGCCTGCTCCTCGTCCACTGCTTCTTCGGAAGGTGCATGGCTTGCCAGAAGCCGCCCGATCATAAACTGGAGAAATCCGTCCTCCGCAGAAAGCTTGGTGCCTCCGCCCAGGGAGGTCTCACGGATCTTGTAGACTGCGTAGCCGTCTGCCCGGTTCTCCCCGGAAAGGCGCACCGGAATATGGTTCTCCCCCAGCCATTTCAGCAGGCTGACGAACCGGGCATCTACCTGGAGAATGTCTGCTGTCACCGGACCGGACGTTTCCCTGAATTCGAAAGCAGTCCGTTTATTCTGGTTTGTAAATACCCCGCAGGAATGATGATTCCAGGCCTGGGCACGGTTGTCTAAAAGAAGCATGGGCCGCTCCGGGGAGACGGTGCTGTCGTTGGAGCGGAAGGTGGTATAGGTACAGACAGCCTCTTTGCTGTCCTCCTGGTCCGGGGTGTGGGTGAAATCAAAAACTGGCATATGTGGTTACTCCTTTGTGGTTGAATGGGTATATTGTATCATATTTTTGGCGGGTTGTGGGAAATTTTGTTTTGGAGTTGCAGTTCACGGGGCGGGGAAAACTGGACGAAAACAGACGTCAAGCCTGAATTTTATTGCAAACAGGAATTGATAACTGTATAATGAAAAAAGAAACGGTTACCCTTGTTCACTGAGGGTAAAGTCAGATATATAACAGAAAAGTTCAGGAGGTCAGGGAGCATATGATCAAAGATTTTATAATTAACGGATATCGGGGACTTCGTGGTCTGACCCTGGAAGAACTGAATAAAATTAATATATTTGTCGGACCCAATAACTGCGGAAAGACATCAATATTAGAAGCCATTATTTTGTCTGGTCTGTTTGATGATGTGGATCTGCTGGTGGACACCCTTATTTCCAGATATCATGGCTTTTCTCCGGAATATTTTGAATCCATCTTTCCTGTGGGGTATGAGCCGGTGGTCTGTCTGAAGTCCCGGCTGAATGATACGGAGAAACTGCTGCATACACATTTGATGTATGAGAAAGAGCAGATCATTAATAAAGATGACACTGCCAGCCGGTCAACGGTTTTTGAGCTGCGGTTTTTATATCATTATGATGGGGAGAATCAAGAGAAACAGGATAAATTTTTCGTGGGTTTTGAAGAGGGGGAAGACAGCTACAAGATAAGAGTCGGCAGATCGCCGGATAATATTCTGGATTTGCACGTTCCGTGTAAATTTGTTTCTTTTTCCCGGTTTGACAGTTCCAAACGGCTCATCCGTGATATTGACAGGATTCTGGACCAGAATCTGCGGCAGGAACTGATTGATATTTTGAAGATTTTTGACGATCAGATACAAAACTTTGAAATTGTGGGAAAAGACAGAACCATCAAACTGTTTAAGGAAAACCAGCCTGCGCCGTTGACATTATTTGACTATGGCAATGGAATGTACAAAGCATTTTTTATTGCAGCCTCCGCGCTTCTGGCGAAAAACGGGATCTTGTTAATTGACGAAATTGAGGCAGGAATTCATAGTAAGGCACTAAAAGATTTTATAGAAAAACTGGTGGATGTCTGTTCTGTGAATAATGTCCAGGTGTTTCTCACCACCCACAGTCTGGAATCTATAGACATCATTCTGGAGGACTGTCATTCCAGACTGGAGGATGTGGCAGTATATCATATTCGCAACAGACATGGGCGGGCAGTTACTAAAAAATATAGTGGAGAAAAGCTGTTTACATTGCGCAATGAGATGGGGTTTGATGTACGATGATGGAAAATATTACATTTTAATTGCAGAAGGTGTGACAGACTGTTCCCTTCTGGAAGCTATTCTTGAAACTTGTCTTGGGTTTGTGCAGTACCAGAAGGTTAGTGAACTGCCGACTCTGTTTAGGGAAATGATTGGAAAATATCCGACTGCCACCGGAGAACTTCAAAGGCAGGACAGTCCGGTATTTTTCCATAGGAATTGTGTAGGAGTGGCAGTCAAGCAGGCCAGTGGCTGTAACAAAATTCCGTCAAAGATCGGGATGCTGGCAGAATTGATTGATAAGCTGGACACATACGAAAGCTTTGGTGGTTTTCTGGTATTTAGCGACACAGATTTGAAGACAAAGGATGAGATTCGGGAGGATTTCGCCAGTAAGTTTCAGAAGGACGGGTTAGTATTTGGGAATGATTATTTGATACTTGATGGGAACCGGATGGTCTGCAAATTATATCTTTTTCCCACGTCAGGTGTTGGCGCTGTTGAAAAATTACTGCTTGCCTGTGCGGATCTTTCCTACGGCCAGCTATGCCAGGATGCCCGGAGATACCGGGATAAAATAATGTCAGAAGAGTACCGGGAACTTAGAAAAAAGCACTGGGTCAAGAAGGAAGCAGTACAAGAATTTTATGCTGACAAAGTTCAGTTCGGTGTTGTTTCTGCTGTTCTAAAGCCGGACAGACCAGTCCGGTTTGCAATCAAAGATGAGCTGATTCGGAAGAACTTTTTGGATTTGTATATGGGATTGGATGAGTTTAGAGAATTACATAATTTTTTGTGTGAGAATCTTGTAATGTAAAAACAAAATCCCTTTAAGGGCAGAATGTGAAAAATTCCTTGACATGCCCCCCAATCTGTTGTATCCTAAAACCACAAAATAAAAACCGTTGAATGGGACGAGTACTTGTCCGGAACATGCACAGAGAGCTGCTGGCGGTGGGATTGCAGCCATGGGATTGACAGGGAATGGACCCGGGAGGGCGAGCTGAAACTTCCCAGGCGTACAGATGGCGCGGATAGCGGGTATTAGTTACCCGGGAATTCGTGCAGCCATGCACTGGGGTGCGGGAGTAGGTGAGACGTGTCTGCACGTTACAGCAGGGCGCGTATGATGGTACGTGCATGAGAGCATTCGCAAGAATGAAGATAGGTGGCACCGCAGAAGCAGAGACTTCTGTCCTATTGGCATAGCTGGTAGGATAGGAGTTTTTTTGTACCGCAAAATCCCAATAGGCTGTGCAGTAACCGTTCACAGGCTGCCTGCGTGTAAGCGGCTCCCGTTTACAGCAGCCATCCGGGAAATGAACCGGATTTGCAAAAACAGGAAAGGAAGACAACAACATGGAAAAGACGATCCCTTACAAAATCTATCTGGAAGAGCAGGAGATGCCCAGGCAGTGGTACAATGTCCGGGCGGATATGAAGAAGAAACCGGCCCCCATCTTAAACCCCGGCACCTTAAAGCCCATTACCCTGGAAGAGCTGTCCGGTATTTTCTGTACGGAGCTGGCCAGACAGGAGCTGGACGACACCACCCCCTTTATTGACATTCCCCAGGAGATCCGGGACTTTTACAAGATGTACCGTCCCTCACCCCTGGTCCGGGCCTACTGTCTGGAGAAGAAGCTGGACACCCCCGCCCACATTTACTACAAGTTTGAGGGGAACAATACCTCCGGCAGCCACAAGCTTAACTCTGCCATTGCCCAGGCCTACTATGCCAGGGAGCAGGGACTGAAAGGCGTGACCACGGAGACCGGAGCCGGCCAGTGGGGTACCGCCCTTTCCATGGCATGCTCCTACTTTGACCTGGACTGCCAGGTCTACATGGTAAAATGCTCCTATGAACAGAAGCCCTTCCGCCGGGAAGTGATGCGGACTTACGGCGCCAAAGTGACCCCGTCCCCGTCCATGGAGACGGAGGTGGGACGCCGGATGAATGCAGAGTTCCCAGGTACTACCGGGAGCCTGGGCTGCGCCATCTCCGAGGCCGTGGAGGCAGCCATGGGCCAGGAGGGATACCGCTATGTGCTGGGGTCCGTGCTGAACCAGGTTCTGCTTCACCAGTCAGTCATCGGCCTGGAGACCAAGGCAGCCCTGGACAAATACGGCATCAAGGCAGACATGATCATAGGCTGTGCAGGCGGAGGCTCCAATGTAGGCGGCCTGATTTCACCCTTCGCAGGAGAAATGCTCCGGGGAGAGGCATCCTATGAGATGATTGCCGTGGAACCGGCCTCCTGCCCCAGCCTGACCCGGGGCGTGTACGCCTACGATTACTGCGACACCGGCAAAGTCTGTCCCCTGGCAAAGATGTACACCCTGGGCAGCGGCTTCATTCCCTCTGCCAGCCATGCAGGCGGTCTGCGCTACCACGGTATGAGCTCCACCGTGTCCGAGCTCTATGACCAGGGACTGTTAAAGGCCAGAAGCGTGGAGCAGACCTCTGTCTTCCAGGCGGCCCAGACCTTTGCCCGGGTAGAAGGCATCCTTCCGGCCCCGGAAAGCAGCCACGCCATCAAGGTGGCTATTGACGAGGCCATGAAGTGCAGGGAAACCGGGGAAGCCAAAAACATTGTCTTCGGCCTCACCGGAACCGGCTACTTTGATATGTTTGCTTACCAGAGATTCAATGACGGGGAAATGCAGGACTACATTCCCTCGGAGGAAGACCTGGCCAAAGCTATTGCCAGGCTGCCAAAGGTGGAGGCATAAGCCTGCGCTGGCTGGCCGGCGGTTCAGGGACTCCGGAGTGCCGGTCCGGATCAGGGATACCGTTTTTCCAGCCATTCCCGGAGCCACCGGATGAAGATGTGGGTCAGGGGCAGGTGTTCATACCGGTCCGGGAGTGCCAGTCCGATGGTCCGGTACTGTCTGGGACAGAGGGGAAGGGCCAGCACCTGGCTCCCGGCGCTTTCCAGATACAGTTTTGGCAAAAGGCCCACTCCCAAGTTCTTGGCAGCCAGGGCCACAATGGCCTCGTCCCCTTTGACCCGGAACCGGACCTGGGGACGGATGTTCAGCTGTTCAAACAGATGATTCACATCGTCGGCATGACTTTTGTAGGGCTGGATAAACGGTTCCTGGAGAAAACGCCGGACCGGATAACAGTCCCCTGTCTCTTCATGGCGCAGGGGTGAAACCACTGCCATCATTTCATCCCGGACCAGGGGAAAGAAGGAACCTTTGCGGGCTGCGGCTTCTGTGATGAAGCCGCAGTCGATCTTTCCCTGGTCCAGCCAGTCCAGGATTTCCTGGTATTCCCCGTTCAGCAGCCGGATCTCCACTTCCGGGTAATGGTCCTGAAAATAAAGAATGGCGTCCGGAAGCCACTGGGTGGATACGCTGGAGAAGCTTCCGATCCGCAGGGTGCCGGTGTGGAGCCCCCGGATATCGTCCACCAGCTGGGACAGCTTATTTTCCAGATGGATGATTCCGCGCATGGTATCCAGAAGACGGCTGCCGTTTTCTGTCAGGGATACCCCGGATTTGCTGCGCTCCAGAAGCTGAAACCCGTATTCCTTTTCCAGGGCCTGGATCATATGACTGATATTGGACTGGGTATAGTTTAAATCTTCCGCGGCCCTGGTCAGACTGTGAAGCTCCGCAGTCCGCACAAAGGCCCTGTAGCGGCTGATGCTCATGAAAGTCCTCCTTTCCGGGCACATGGATGATTCCGGCAATTTCCGGACTGCCGGAAAGCTGCAGGAATCATCCATGAACAATATTCATGTAATATATTATTTATTTTAAGTTCCATAATATCTTCCCTTGTAGTATACTGCTGGAGAAGGGAGGAAGTCAAATGGTACTGAGTGGGGTTTTTGTAAACAGTGTGGCGGTCATTGCCGGAGGTCTGCTGGGAGCGGTTCTGAAAAAGGGGATTCCCGAGAACACCCGCAATCGTATGAGGCAGCCCTGACTGTGGGGGCCAGCTTTCTGTCTGCGCTGCTGACGCCGGTGGTGATTGATGAGATGGCCTGCACTGGTTCCATTCTGGTGATTGCCCTGGGCTTAAACATGCTTAAGATCACCAATGTAAAGCTGGCCAATCTGATTCTGGCGCCCTTTGTCCCCATCCTGCTGTACCAGATAGCCGGGTAGCAGGAGGCTGCCCCAGTGGATGCCGGGAAAGGATCAGCAGCGATGATTATATTAGGAGGAAGCATTATGGAAACTGGACAAACAGGTAAAGCATTTGTGCTGGATGAAGCATTTATCAGGCTGTTTCCCCATGTGGCAATGGGTGTGCTGGTGGCCGGGGGAATCCGGAAGGCAGACCAGATTGACGAAGCCCAGGCAGCAGAGATCCGCAGCTTTCTGGAGACGGCCAACCAGGAAGCCAGACGGCACCTGACCAGCGAGGTGATCTCTGAGAATAAGATCCCTGCCACGTGGCGGGCCGCCTACAAAAAATTTCCTACAAAGAAAGGGGCCCGCTGCTCCATCGAGGCGCTGCTGAAACGGGTGCTCCACGGCAATCCTGTGGCATCCATTGCCCCTACGGTGGACATTACCAATGGGATTTCCCTTAAATACGGATTTCCGATTGGCGCGGAGAATATTGATGCCTTCTGCGGGGACCTGCACCTGGGCGTGATGAAAGGGGGAGAGTCCTTCCTTCCCCTGGGAGCAGACACGCAGGATCCGCCCCTGGCCGGGGAGGTGGCTTACTATGACAGCCAGGGGGTGGTCTGCCGCTGCTGGAACTGGCGGGACGGCCAGCGCACGGCGGTGACGGAGGATACGGTAAATGAATTCATCATCATGGAATGCATTGAGCCGGAGCGCGTGGAAGAGCTGAAGCAGGCCATGGAAGAGCTGGCCGGCCTGCTGACCCGGTATACCGGAGCCACAATCCATGCCAGGGGAATCGTCACGGCCCAGGAGCCGGTGATGGAGATTTCCCGCTGATGCCGGCACCGGGGGTTCTCTTTTGTATTCCGGTGTTGTATAATAATTCTAAATATGAGAATTCTAAATAACACCAAAAGAAAGCAGGCCCCAACATGACAAATCAAAAGAAAAAAATCCGAATCCTGGCAATGGATCTGCTATATGATATAATCGGAAGCATTTTCTACGCCATTGGTCTTTACACCTTTGCCCGCATGGCAGAATTCGCCCCAGGCGGCTTGTCGGGCCTGGCCCTGATCATGAACCATCTGTGGGGCCTGCCTATCGGCATCACCACCCTGGTGCTGAATATCCCCATTATCCTGGTAAGCTGCCGGATTCTGGGCAGAATGTTTTTTCTGAAATCCTTAAAGACCATGGTGGTCAGTACGCTGTTTCTGGATGTGGTGTTCCCCTATACCCCGGCCTATACGGGATCGCCTTTTATGGCGGCCCTTTATTCCGGCGTGTTTCTGGGGGCCGGGCTGGCGCTGTTTTATATGCGGGGGTCCTCCTCCGGAGGGACGGATTTTCTGACCATGGCCATCCGGGCCCGTTATCCTTACCTGTCCCTGGGGGCAGTGACCATGGGCATTGATCTTCTGGTCATCGGCCTGGGCGGGGTGGTCTTCGGAAATGTGGATGCCGCCCTTTACGGTCTGGCAGCCACCTTTGTGGCATCCACGGTCATTGATAAGATTATGTACGGACTGGATTCCGGGAAGCTTCTGATCATCATTACCAACCATGGCCAGGTGGTGGCAGACCAGATCGGCCAGGTCACCGGGCGGGGTTCCACCGCCATCCGGGCCAGGGGAACCTATACGGGCCATGACAGGGAGGTGCTTCTGTGTGCCTGCTCCCGCTCCCAGTCCTACCGGGTGAAGAACGTGGTCCATGAGATTGACCCCAGGGCCTTTGTGATGCTGGTGGAGACCAACCAGGTGTTTGGGGAGGGATTTATCGAGGAAAGCTGATCCGTGGAGGGAAAATCAATGTGTACAGCAATCACCTACAAGACAAAAGACCATTATTTCGGGCGAAACCTGGACCTGGACGACACCTACTATGAGATGGTCACCGTGACTCCCAGGAATTATCCGTTCCATTACCGGAAAATGGGCGCCGTGCTGCAGCATTATGCCATGATCGGCATTGCCTGCATCGTGGATGATTATCCCCTTTACTATGATGCAGTCAATGAGAAGGGACTGGGCATGGCAGGGCTGCATTTTCCCCAGAATGCCGTCTACAAGCCGGAGGTGCCGGACAGGGACAATGTGCCGCCTTTTGAACTGATTCCCTGGCTTCTGGGACAGTGTGCCACAGTGGGGGAGGTGCGGGAAAAGCTGGAGCGGATTCACCTGGTGAACCTGGATTTTAAGGAGACGCTGCCTCTTTCCCCTCTTCACTGGATGGTCTCGGACCGGGAAAGCTCCATTACCGTGGAAGCGGTCCAGGACGGGGTGAAGGTCTACGACAATCCCGCAGGGGTCATGACCAACAATCCGGCCTTTGATATCCAGCTTTTCAATCTCAATAATTTCATGTACCTTTCCACCGAACCGCCCAGGAACCAGTTCTGCTCCAGCCTGCCCCTGGACGCCTACAGTCTGGGGATGGGGGCCATGGGCCTGCCGGGAGACATGTCCTCCATGTCCCGGTTTGTAAAGGCGGTCTTTACCAAGCTGAATTCCGTGTCCGACAGCTCCGAGTCTGCCAGCATCAGCCAGTTCTTCCACATTCTCCACTCCGTGGAAATGCAGCGGGGCTGTGTGCGGGTAGGGGAAAACCGTTACGAGATCACGGAATATTCCTGCTGCTGCAACGTGGACCGGGGAATCTATTACTACACCACCTACGAGAACAGCCAGATCACCGGAGTGGATATGTACAAGGAGGACCTGGACGGCAGCAGGCTGGTGACCTACCCGCTGCTTAAGGGGCAGCGGGTGCGGATGCAGAACGGCTAGTACATCGTTGCATTAATCCCGAAGTAAATA
>CAJTOV010000011.1:22335-49483 GCA_910577765.1 uncultured Lachnospiraceae bacterium | reverse complement strand
CGATTCTAAATGGCCGTATGCCGTAACAGTTCAAGGGGTATCTGAACTGTTACACGGCGTCCGCCCGATGTGGAAAATTTAAGTCTCAAATGTATTGACATTTCTAATGGCAGCATTTATTATAAAGACAGAAGCAGAAGTTTCTTTTGAGGCGTTTGTCAGAAGTGCCTGGCATAATAAAAACTGAAGATATTGTAGTTAAAGGGAACGGATGGTTCCCTTTTTTACGTTTGAGGGGAGAAGTATGGAACCAAAGCTGTGTTTTATTAAAGAATGCTTTTTCAAAGCCCATTAGGAGTGAAAAACATGATCAAAGTACTGATTGCCGACGACATCCAGATTCTCCGCCAGGGGCTTGCCGCCATTCTGGTCCGGGACCCGGAGATTCAGGTGGCAGGCCTGGCCGCCAATGGCCGGGAAGCCCTGGAGCTGTGCGAGAAACACCAGCCGGATGTAGTCCTGATGGATATGCGCATGCCGGAGTACGACGGAAGCTGGGGCATCCGGCAGATCAAGCAGCAGTTTCCCCGGATCCGGGTACTGGTGCTGACCACTTTTGACGACGACGAGACCGTGGAGGCCGCCTTGTCAAGCGGAGCCGACGGCTATATTCTCAAAGAGATGGAAGACGAGAAGGTGATCCAGTCCGTAAAGGCCGTCTGTGCCGGAATGGGAGTCTTCGGCGGCAGCGTGTTCGAAGGCATGCGGCGGCAGATGAGCCGGACCGGCTCCCCGGACCGGGAAGCCGGCCGGGAAGCCGGCGCAGCCACGGATTTATCTTCCAGAATCACGGACCGGGAGCGGGACATTATGCGCTGCGTGGCCCGCGGCATGGACAATAAGGAGATTGCGGCCCAGCTTTTCCTGGCGGAAGGAACCGTCCGCAACAATATTTCCCGGCTGCTGGAAAAGCTGGGACTGAAAGACCGGACCCAGCTGGCTGTCTTCACGGTGAAGAACCGGCTGGACTGAAAAATACACGCTCTACTGCAAAAACAGATGAATCAGCTTATCATATATCTTCCTGTAGGGCTGATACCGCATAGGCAGATCCAGCCAGAGCTTCTTATCCACAATGCTTTTATAATGGGAGAAGGTGTCAAAGCCGTCTTTCCCGTGGTAAGTCCCCATGCCGCTTTCCCCGAAGCCGCCGAAGCCCATGTGGCTGGTGGCCAGGTGGATCACCGTGTCATTGATACAGCCGCCGCCGAAGCCGCACCGGGCCATGACCTTCCGGGCAGCCGTCCGGTCCCGGGTGAACAGATAGAGGGCCAGGGGACTGGGCCTGGAGTTGATGGTCCGGACCGCTTCCCCCAGGGAACGGAAGGTCAGCACCGGCAGCACCGGTCCGAAGATTTCCTCCTGCATGACCTTGTCGGAGAAGGTCACATCCTCCATGAGGGTAGGGGCAATCCGCTGTCCCGCGATGTCCGCCGTTCCGCCCAGGGTTACCTTATCGTAGTCGATCAGGTTCAGCAGCCGGTGGAAATGCTTCTCATTGATAATCTTCCCATAATCCTTCCGGGCAAGGGGATTCCGGCCAAGCTGGCGGGTGATCTCCCGCCTGATTTCCGTTACCAGCCGGTCCCTGATTGTCTCGTCACAGTAGATATAATCAGGAGCCACGCAGGTCTGCCCGCAGTTTAAGAATTTGCCGAACACGATGCGGCGGGCAGCCAGCTTCAGGCTGGCCGTCCTGTCCACGATGCAGGGGCTTTTGCCTCCCAGCTCCAGGGTCACCGGGGTTAAGTGGGCCGCCGCCTGTTTCATGACCTCCCTGCCTACACTCTGGCTTCCGGTGAAGAACAGGTAGTCAAACCGCTGCCGCAGCAGACAGGTATTTTCCTCCCGGCCGCCGGTGACCACGGCGACCAGCTCCGGGGAAAAGCATTGTTCCACAATCCGGGCAATAAGCCTGCTGGTGTGGGGAGAGTAGGCGCTGGGCTTTAGGACCACCGTGTTTCCGGCGGCAATGGCATCCACCAGAGGGTCCATGGTCAGCAGGAAGGGGTAGTTCCAGGGGCTCATGATCAGCACTACGCCGTAAGGGGAGGGCTTTTTATAGCTTCTGGAATGGAACTGGGCCAGGGGAGTGGCCACGGTCTTTTCCCGGGCCAAGGTGCGGACGTGCCGCAGCATATAAGTGATCTCACTGAGCACCAGTCCGGTCTCGCACATGTAGCTTTCAAAGCTGCTTTTGCCCAGGTCTGCCTGCAGGGCTGCGCTTATCTCCTGCTCATGGGCCAGAATGCATTTCTTCAGCCTTGCCAGGGCCTGCATCCGGGCGCAGACCGGCAGGGTGGCGCCGGCCCGGAAGTATCTGCGCTGGGTATTGACAATGGTCTGAATCTGTTGTTCCGTCATAATTCTTCTCCAACTTTCCTTAAGTTTTTTACCGTGAAAGGGCACGGCCCAGGGTCCTGGTGCAGGGGCCGGATATGCCGGTCCTGGAGCGTGTCCCTGCCGGTCACAAGGGTTGCGTTGTCCGCTGAGGGTATCACTGGGCCACCTTGTGATAAAATGCCTCCAGCTCCCGGGCATTCATCAGCACCGGAACCGGATACAGGGGATTGGCTTCATGGTCCGCATACCGGGCCAGCTTCGGGATATCCGCCAGACAGATTTCCGGCAGGGTCTTGGGAAGACGGAAGCGGCGCTCCATGTCCCGGATGGCCTGGACGAAGGCCCTGGCCGCCGTCTCGTCGGGGGTGTCCAGGTCCGCAACCCCTGCGGCCACTGCCAGGTAATGAAGCTTCCGGTAGATGGCAGGCCCATAAGCGTCCAGAAAATGGGGAAGCAGGATGGCATTGGCAAGGCCGTGGGGAGTTCCGTACTCCCCGCCCAGGGAGTGGGCCACTGCATGGATATAGCCTACGTAGGATTTGCTGAAGGCATATCCGGCATGGAAGGAGGCCGCCAGCATGCCGCGGCGGGCCTTTAAGTCGGAGCCATTTGCATAGGCCCTGTCCAGGTTTTGGAAGATCAGCCGGACCGCGGTCAGGGCTGCCCTGCGGGTATCCCGGGTGGTGGACCGGCCAATATAGGCTTCCACCGCATGGGTCAGGGCATCCAGTCCGGTGGTGGCGGTGATGAAAGGCGGCAGGCTGACGGTCAGCCGGGGGTCCAGTACCGCATACCGGGGAATCAGGGGAAAATCACTGATGGCGTATTTGCGGCGGGTCCGGGAATCGGTGATCACCGAGGCCAGGGTGGTCTCACTGCCGGTTCCGGCTGTGGTGGGAACCGCGATCAAAAGAGGCAGGCGGCGGTGGACCCGCAGAATGCCCTTCATCCTGGCCAGGGATTTGCGGGGCTGGGCGATCCGGGCTCCCACAGCCTTGGCGCAGTCCATGCTGGAGCCGCCGCCGAAGCCGATGATGGCGTCGCAGTCCTTTTGCAGGAAAAGGGTCCGGGCTTCCTCCACATTGGCTGTGGTGGGATTGGCCACGGTGCGGTCATAGAGGGTATAGGCGATTTTGTGGTCCCGCAGGGCCTGTTCCAGAGACCGGGTCAGCCCCAGTCCGGTGATGAGCCGGTCCGTGACAATGAGCACATGGCCGCAGCCGTGGGCTGACAGAATGTCCGGAAGCTTTTTCACGCTGGAGATTTTCTGGGGCTTCCGGTAAGGAAGGAAGGGCAGGGCCGCCTGGAAGGCAGTCTGGAAGGTGCGGCAGCAGAAGGTGTTTATGGGATTCATAGTGGTTGAGTCCTTTTCTTTTATGGTTGGGTTATCCTGTGGGATTCCGGGCTATCTTCTTGTCCGGCTGTGCCGGACAAGAAGCATCGGGCGTCCGCCCGATGAGGAAAACCGGATAAAACCAGACTTACAAGCGAGCTTGACGTGTGGTTTTGTCCGGTTTTCCTCGCCCTGCTGACTTAAAATTTATTTTAAGATAAATCCCGAGATTTGACAAGCGGTTTTGTGCATGGAAATGGAAATGGGGGAATAGACTGGTATGGAACAGACTGACCGGTTTCCGGAACTATCCGGGGGAACCGGTTGGCAGCCGGGGAGGTAGTTTTTATGCGTAAGCTGTTAAGCGGAAAAATGATGCTGGTGGTCTGCCTGCTGGCCTGGGTGTGTATTGTGCGCCTGCTGACCGGGTGCAGTGTGGCCAGGGAGAGCCAGGAGAAGGTACGGGACCTGGAATTTACCGTGGTAGGGGAAAATGAACTTCCCCAGGAGCTGAAAGCACTGGCAGAAGAAAAGAAGGCAGCGCCGTTTAAACTGTCCTACAGCAATGACCAGGGGCTGTTTATTGTGGTGGGATACGGGGAGCAGTCCACCGGCGGCTACAGCATCACAGTCCGGGAACTGTACCTGACAGAGAATTCCATTGTCATTGACACGGAGCTTCTGGGTCCCCAGAAGGGAGAGGAAACCGGCGTGGAGAAATCTTACCCCTACATAACCGTCCGCACGGAATACCTGGAGAATCCCATTGTATTCCAGTGAGGACGGGGAAGGCAAAGGAAGGCGCAGCTTCCGGTTTCTGGAAACAGCGGAAACCGGAAGCTCCGGGCATTCTGCCCGAAAAATCCTGACGCATAATCTTCCAGGCAGCCACATACACTTTCTATGGAAACCGGAAAATAGAAAGTTAAGGTGGGTGCTTTTATGTTGGAGCTGGTGAAGCAGAATATACATATGAACCGGTGGAAGAACCGGGTGGAAACACAGGTTACCCTGGACGATGATTTCATTGTGCCGGATACCATGAGCGATATTGCGGAGGTGATTCTGGACGCAGGCGAATTGCAGCTTGAGCCGGTGAAAGTCCAGAACGAGAAGGCACTGGTCCGGGGAAAGCTGGATTTTCATGTGCTGTACCGGAAGGAGGAAGGGGGACTTCAGACCCTGGGCGGCCTGATTCCCTTTGAAGAAAATGTCAATGTCCCCGGGCTGGAGGATAAGAACTATGTCAGTGTCTCCTGGCAGCTTGAGGACTTGAACGTGGAGATGATCAACTCCCGGAAACTAAGCGTGAAAGCAATCATTATGCTGGAAGTCAAGGCAGAGGAGCTGTTTGATACAGAGGCGGCGGAGGATGTCCGCAGCACTCCCGCAGAGGGGAAGGCAGCGCCCAATATAGAGATTCTGAAACACCGGGTAGATGTGGCAGCCATTGCCCTGCGCCGGAAGGACACCTACCGGCTCAAGGACGTGATCACCCTCACCGGCAAC
The DNA here is from genome assembly GCA_910577765.1 of uncultured Lachnospiraceae bacterium. Lineage (GTDB taxonomy): Bacteria > Bacillota > Clostridia > Lachnospirales > Lachnospiraceae > Brotaphodocola. Next base: position 44,298 of record CAJTOV010000011.1, on the reverse strand, counting down.
AAACCGGCCATTGACCGGATTCTGTGGACGGAAATGCGCTTAAGCGGCGTATCCACCCGCCCCCTGGACGGTCAGATTCATCTGGAAGGGTCCCTGATGATCTTCATGGCCTACGAAGGGGAAGGGGAGAATACCACCCTCCAGTGGATGGAGGAGAGCCTGCCCTTCTCCGGGGAGATCGAGATGCAGGGGGCCGTGGAGGAAATGATCCCGGCCATTTCGGTCCGCCTGGTCCACAAGGACCTGGAAGAGAAGCCGGACTATGACGGGGAAATGCGGGAGGTGGAGGTGGACGTGGTCATGGAGCTGGATGTAAGGCTCTATGAAGAGCGGGAGCTGGAATTCTTAAACGACATCTATTCCACCAACTATGAACTGAAAATCGATGCGGACGAAGCATTGTTTGACAAGATTCTCATGAAAAACACGGGAAAGTGCAAGCTGGCCCAGAAGGTTCCCATTTCCGGGGGCAGGCGGGTACTGCAGGTCTGCCACAGTACCGGGACCGTGAAGCTGGATGATACCTCCGTGGAGGAGGACACCCTGGTTCTGGACGGAGTGCTGGAGGTGCGGGTGCTGTACCTGACTGACGACGACCGGGAGCCGGTGCAGGTCCACACAGAGCTTCTGCCTTTCCATTATGAGGCGGAGGTGCCGGGGATTCAGAAGGACAGCATCTGGTATCTGGAACCTGGCTTTGAGCAGCTGACCGCAGTCATGACCGGCGGCGACAATGTGGAGATCAAGGCCGTGGTGTCCCTGGATCTTCTGGTGCTGCAGCCGGTGAAGCAGAATGTGATCCGCACGGTGGAGCTGGAGCCTCTGGATACAAAACGGGTGCAGCAGATGCCTGGCATTGTGGGCTACCTGGTCCAGGAAGGCGACACCCTATGGGATATAGCCAAGCGGTTCCGCACCACCGGAAATACCATTCTGGAAATGAACGGAAAGACCTCGGGCATTCTGACGCCTGGTGACAGTCTGATCCTTATGAAGGAGATTCCGGAGGCGTAACCGGATTCCGGCAGCTTAAAGTGTACCCTGGAAATCCCGCCATGCCCGAGTCCCGGCGTACATTTATGCAGGAAAAAATTTGCATCCTGCGCTAAAAATCCCGTGTCACATTTTCCGTCCCGGCGGATATACTATAGTAGGAGGCCGAAAAAACCTCCCGGCAAAAGCCCTGGCACATGGCTGCATGAAATCTGAATGTACCGACTGTCGGTGACCTGCATTCAGCTGGTGCTTTAAATAGATCAGGGCAACCTGGGCGTCACTGGTGAACTTGCAAGCACCAGTGGCGCCTACATATATGTCCGGGCAGAAAACCATATCATGTTCAGGCACTCTCATTCCATTCTGGTGTCTCTGCTGCTTCTCTGTCAGGAAAATCCAAAAGGAAGAAAATCTAAAGAATAAAGTAGAAAATATTTGTAGATAAGTCACCGGTTATATATCTGACAATCTGTTTCTGTTATAGTCACCCCAGGGACCTGTATTACTTACCCGAGAATTGTGGCGGCTGCCCGGACCGGATCCGGATGGCCGCAAATTTGCGAAAGGAGAAAAGGATGGATGTAGTAATCATCGGAAACAGTGCAGCCGGTCTGGCAGCACTGGAAGAGTTCCGCAAGTACGACAGAAAGAGTCATGTGGTTATGATTTCCAGGGAGGGAGTTATTCCCTATTCCCGTGTACTGCTGCCGTATGTTCTCCGGGGAAAGCTTCCGTTTGAGGGTATGACGATTCGTGACGAAGCCTGGTTCCAGGCACTGGATGCAGAATGCGTGGCAGGAGAGGTAACTGCCCTGGACGACACTTGTAAAAAAGTAATTCTGGCAGATGGACGGGAGTGGCATTATGACCGGCTGCTGATTGCCACCGGCTCCCATGCGGTTATGCCGCCGATACCCGGCATCCAGGATGAGCGGATCTGCAATATGTGGACAAGAGCGGATGCAGACCGGCTGCGGGTGTATTTTGAAAAGTACCAGAAGGTGGTGGTAATCGGCTCCGGGTTCGTGGCCCTGCAGGCAGCCTGGGCAGCCAGGTTTCGTGGTCTGGATGTGACGGTGGTGGAGCTGATGGAACGGATCATGCCTACGGTGCTGGATGAAACCGGTGCCAGGATTTTGACGGAAAAGATCCGGGAGAAAGGGGTCAAACTGTATACCGGTGCCCAGACCCGGGAGATAGAACACTTAAAGGACGGAAGCTTTCTGGTACATATCAAAGGAATGGAGCCTGTAGAGGCCCACTTCCTGATTGTAGGAACCGGTGTCCGGCCTGCCACCGGCTGGCTGGAGGGAAGCGGCGTGAGTGTTTCCCGGGGAATCCTTGTGGATGCCCGGATGCAGACCAGTCTGCCGGGAATCTATGGGGCCGGGGATGTGGCAGAAGGCCCGACCGTGTTCGGGGACCGGCATATGATTCATGCCCTGTGGCCTACGGCCATTGAGATGGGAACCATTGCAGGCAGGTCCATGGCAGGAGTGGACTGCCCCTATGAGGGAAGCCTGAATATGAATGTAACCCAGATGTATGACGTGACCGTGGCCTCCATTGGAAAATTCAATGACAAAGAGATTGATGATGCATCGTATTTTGATGAAAAGGCGGGAAAGGGATATCTGAAAGTCTGCTATAGGGACGGAAGGGTCTGCGGGGCCTGCCTGGTAGGCAGCAGCGATGCAGTGACGGTCTTAGGAAAGCTCAGGCCCCTGATCCGCGGCGGAGAGAAGGCGGACTGCACCCTGGAACGGCTGGAACAGTATGTGAACCTGAGAGCCTTCGCTTCCAGGCAGATGGGATAAAGGAGGAAGATGCAGATGAAGACAGTTACCATTGATTTGAAAAAATGTGTGGGATGCCGCAACTGTGAGATGGCATGTGCATTTGCCAGGACCGGCCAGGACTGTGTGCGGGACAATTCCAATATTCGGGTAAATGTATACGCGGAGGACCGGTTTGTCATGCCCATGACCTGTTTCCACTGTGAGGAGGCCTGGTGTATGGGCGTATGTCCTGCCCATGCCATCAGCAGAAATCCCCGGACCGGGGCCGTGGAAATCGACCCGGTCCGCTGTGCCGGCTGCAAGATGTGTATGCTTGCCTGTCCCTACGGAAATATCCATTTTGACCATGAAAAGCTGGTCAGCAGAAAATGTGACCTTTGCGGCGGGGACCCGGAATGTGTGAAGCACTGCATCGGGGGAGCGCTGAACTATGAAGATGCCCAGGAAGCAAATGACCGGAAGCAGAGGCTGACAGGACAGAAACTTTCCGGCATCATGAAACAATTGTGAGGAGGCAGAAGATGAGCGGGACCAGTATCGTAAAAACACTGTGCAGAATGTGTGATGACCATTGTGGCATTGACTGCCATGTGGAAGAAGGAAAGGTAGTTAAGATAGAAGGCAACCAGGAACACGTGTGGAACCGGGGACGTCTCTGCATCAAGGGAAGTCATGGAACGGATATGATCTACGCCCCGGACAGAATCCGGAAACCACTGAAAAAGACAGAGAACGGCTTTGTGGAGATTCCCTTAAAGCAGGCCCTGGATGAAATCGCGGAAAAGATCCGCAACATCCAGACAGAGTATGGCCCCCAGGCGGTGGGCGTATGGAAGGGGGAGGCGGTTGGCTTTGCCCAGGAGGAAGAGCTGGCAAGACGCTGGATTCATGCCATCGGTTCACCCAACTATTTTTCCAATGATTCGGCCTGCTTTGCAGGACGATGGATCGGATACTCCCTGGTATACGGAAGATGGAACGCCCAGCCGGATTTTGAAAATTCCCGCTGTATCATAATCTGGGGAGCCAACCCGCCCCATGCCCATCCCAATATGACCCAGCAGATCAACCGGGCCCGGGAAAAGGGAGCCAGCCTTATTGTCATTGACCCGAGATTCAGCGCTATCGCAAGGCAGGCAGATCTCTATGTGAAGGTGAAGCCGGGAAGCGACGGAGCCCTGGCCTGGGGCCTGATGCGGGAACTGATTGAAAGAGGCTGGACTGACCAGGAGTTCATACAGAATTTCACGGTTGGATTCGGTCAGGTAAAGGAATATGCCAGGAAGTTTACCTATGAATATGTGGCCCGGGAGACCGGCTGCGATGCGGCCTCTGTCATCCCGGAACTTGCCCGTAAAATAAAGGCCAGCATGCCTCACACCGTCATCTACGTGGGCAATGGACTGGAACACCATGAAAACGGGATTAACAATATCCGCGCCTGTGCATATTTGGACGGCCTGATTGGCGCCGTGGACCAGAAAGGCGCCAACTACTCGCCGGTGGGATTCCCCATGAAGGAGCTGGTGCTTTACAAGGAGAAACCGCTTCTGGACCTTGGGCCTATAGGAAGGGACCGGTTCCCCATTCTTTACCGTTACCGTCAGGAATGCCACACCATGACCCTGATGGACCAGATTCTAAGCGGCAAACCGTATCCCTTTAAGGCCCTGGTACTGACCGGAGCCAATCCGGCCATGACCAATCCCAACAGCTTTAAGGTGAGAAAGGCCCTGGGGGCATTGGATCTTCTGGTGGTCCATGAACTGTTTATGTCCGAGACGGCAGAGCTGGCGGACTATATCCTTCCGGCAGCCTCCTATCTGGAGCGCAGTGAGATGCATGTCCATGGCGGAACCCAGACGGTTACCCTGACCAGACGGGTCCTGACTCCCCAGCCGGAAGTGACGGATGAGTATACCATGTTCCATGAGCTGGCTGTCAGGCTGGGAGCCGGGGATTACTTCCCCTGGAAGGATGAGGATGAACTGAATGCATGGCTGGTATCTGACAGCGGCATCTCCATTGAGACCTTAAAAGCCCACCCCTCCGGATACCATTATGCACCTGTGGAATATGAGAAACACAAGAGAAAAAAAGCCGCAGGGGAAAAGCCCTTTAACACGGCCAGCGGAATGTTTGAATTTACCTCCGCCATCTTAAAGGAGCATGGATACCAGGAGCTGGCAGAATATATTTCGCCCAGGTCCAATGAAGTCCGTCCGGACCGGCCCTATACCCTGGTAACCGGGGCGCGGAAGGTCATGTATTACCATGGAAGGAACCACAACCTGCCGGCCCTGGCTTCCGCGCTTCCTGAAGCGGAGATTGAGATGCACCCGGCAGACGCAGCCAGAATCGGCGTGGAATCTGGAAGTATGGTCAAAGTCACCTCGGACATCGGCTCCGTGGTGGTGCCGGTGAAGGTCATGGAAGGGGACGAAATCGGAGAAGGGGTTTTGCAGATGACCCATGGATGGAAGAGTCACAATGTCAACCAGATCACTCACGACAATGTATTTGATCCCATCAGCGGTTTTCCGCTTATGAAGGCTGTCCAGGTCTCTGTGGAGCCATACTAGGAAAGGGGAAGAAGGAGAATGGAAGGAACTGGTAAAGAAAGAAAACCCGGGATTGGAGTATCGGCAGGTGTATTTTTGGGTATTCTTCTGGTACTGTCGGTAGGAATCGCCGTATTTAAAATGGACGTGATCAGTCTTCTGGTCCTGTGTCTGATCGGTGTATCCGGCATCTCCATGTATCTGGGATATACCATGGATGAGCTGTTTGACGCCATGGCAGTCAGCTTAAAAAATGCAGCCGTTTCCCTGTTGTTTTTCATTATTATAGGCATGCTGGTTGCATCCTGGATCGCGGCCGGGACGGTGCCTACCCTGATTTATTACGGGCTGGGCTTTATTACACCGGGGATGTTTTTGCCTCTGGGATTTCTGGCCTGCTGTGCCACGGCCTTTGTGACGGGTACCTCCTGGGGGACGGCCGGGACCATCGGAATCGCCCTTCTTGGCATGGGTTCCGGCATGGGGGTTCCGGCTCCCATGATTGCCGGTACGGTAGTATCCGGCGCTGCTTTTGGCGATTATCTTTCCCCCATGTCGGATACCACGATTCTGGCATCCCAGGCAGCCCAGATTGATCTGTACCGTCATGTGAAATCCATGGCCCTGACGGTCATCCCGGCCCTGGTGATTGCCACGGCAGTATTTGCGGTTATGGGAAGCGGTTATAACAATGCTTACGACGCGGCCACCACCAATGAGATTCTCACATCCTTAAACTCGGCCTTTGTGATCAGTCCGCTGACCCTGATTCCGGTGGTGCTGGTTCTGGTTCTGAGCGCCATTAAGTTCCCCTCCATCCCGGCGCTTCTGATCGGTGTATTTACAGGGGGTCTGATTGCAGTGGTGCAGCAGGGGGTATCCCTTGTGGACTTTGTGAATCTGCTGAACAACGGCATCCATATGGATACCGGCAATGCCATGGTAGATACCCTGGTGAACCGGGGCGGTATCCAGGGGATGATGTGGACCTTCTCCCTGGCATTTGTGGCTCTTCTGCTGTCCGGGATTCTGGAGCGGGTGGGATATTTAAAGACCCTGGTGGCAACCTTTGCCGGAAAGATCAGGAACACGGGATGTCTGGTAGTGGCCACGTATCTCACCGGAATCGTGGGCTGTATGGCCATGGCAGAGGTGTATCTTTCCATCATTCTCAACGGCTCCCTTTACCGGGAGATTTATGAGGAGAAGAAGGTGGATCCGGCAGTACTGTCCAGGACCCTGGAAGAGGGCGCGACCCTTTCTGGTCCCCTTGTCCCCTGGACCACCTGCGGCGCCTTCATGGCAGGAACCCTGGGTGTCAGCACCCTTTCCTACATACCCTACGCGGTCCTCTGCTACACGGCACCTGCGCTCTCCATTGTCTGTGCCTTTGCCGGAGTCGCGATTTATAAGAATTCCAAAAAAGCGGCTTAAAAGGGTTTGTGATACGGCATGGAAAACAGAAGGATTTCCATGCCGTTTTCCGTATCTGTATGGACAGAATTTGTGGTATACTTATGCACGGAAGGTAAGACGGCGCGGAAAATGCCGGACATAAATCTGTGTTGTGCCTGCATAAGAAAGGAAGAATCCGGAATGGACAGACATATAAAGGCATTGCTTGGCATGATGGCGGTTTCCTTATTCTGGGCCCCCAGCTTCTCTGTGACCAAAGGCCTGCTGGCCTGCGCAGGCCCCATATCCCTGGTCTGTCTTCGTTTCCTTCTGGCGGCCCTTACATTCACCGGATACCGGCTGATAAGGTATCTTTTCCGGGCATCTGCCGGTACCGTCCAGGATACGGCACCCCATAAAGCAGAAGCCGGAAGCTTTGGCCAGGCGGCAGAAGCAGGCCGGGCTTCCGGTCTGCTTCCGGCAATGATCCGGAAAGAGGACCGGGCAGAGTTTCTCCTGCTGACAGCCATGATCCCGGCTCATTACGTGCTGTCCAATATAGCCAGTGTGACCCTGGACGAGACGGAATCCATGATGTTTTCCTCCTTCCAGGGGCTTCTGACACTGGTCATTGCCAGTCTGCTGCTCAACAGCAAGATCCGGCCTTTTACCAGCATTTACACCGGAACCGCCGGGGTGGGGGCCGTACTTCTTATGGAGTTCCAGCCTATGACCAGCGCCATGAAGGCCGGGTATGTGATTATGCTGACTGCCATGGTTATGTGGGTGATTTACTGTGTGCTTCTGGCCAGAACGTTGGAACGGTATTCCATACAGGATATTCTGTTTTACCAGTTCTGGGCGGTGGGAATCCTGTTTCTTCCCTGGCTGCGGGTCCAGGGAGAAATGGCCGGAGCCTGGGATGCCCGCGCCCTTCTGGGGATGGCCTATCTGGCCGTGTGCTGCACGGCCATGTGTTTTTCCCTTAATGGGGCTGGCATACGCGAGATTGGTCCGGTTCCGGCAAGCCTTGTGCTGATTGTGGGACCGGCTCTGGTAGTGATTCTGAAAATGCTGGATACCGGAGGCTGCCTGTCCATGCGGCAGCTTGTAGGCATCGGCCTGGTCATCACCGGCTTTGTCCTGGTGGTCCTGGACGTGGTGGGGCTGGGGGCAGAAGGCAGAGGAGAAAAGGAAAAAGGGGGAAGATAAGATGAATGCTCCGGGATGGAACCTGTCATTGGCAGGTGTGACGGGAATTCTGGTGATCCTGTTGTCCGGCACACTTATGTTTCTTATGGATATTATTGTGCTGCTGATGATTGGCTGCGTCTACCTGGCATGCACCAGGTTTGCCTGCGGGATACCGGTGGAGGATTCCCTGGACGGCAGCCAGTGCCTTTATCTACGGTGCCCTGGAGGTGGGGGCTGCCCAGTATGGTCCCTTTGCCGTGCTGAATCTGGTGACGCCCCTCTGCTCTTTGTGTATGGCTTTTCTGGGGCTCGGCATGATGCTTCCTGGAAAGAAGACAGAAGGTAATGGCCTGGGAGGGATCTGAACTGCTGTACCAGGGGAGGATTGAGAGATGGAAGAGAAAAACCGTTTAAGGATTGTCAATACCATGCGCAACAAGCTGCTGGTCCAGCTTCTGCTGGTCAGTGTCCTGCCGGTCCTGTCCGGGTGTATGATCCTGCTTTCGGTCCAGAAGGGCAGTGATCTGGTGTTCTGGACCGAAGTGCTGGTACGGGGTTCCCTGATCATGGTAATTGTAGCCATTACATCCTCCTATGTGATTTCCTACCGCTACACCGAAGGCATGGAGCGTCTGGCCGGGGATGTAAGGCGGATGCGCGGCGGTGATTTCCGGGATATACGGATTATAGGTGGCAGCGACGAGATCGCAGAGCTGTCCAGGGCCTTCCATGAGATGGCAGGAGAGATGGATATCCTGGTCAACCGTACCCTGCGTCTGACCATCAGCGAACGCAACGCCCAGATCCGTGCGCTACAGTCCCAGATCAGCCCCCATTTTCTGTACAATGCCCTGGATTCCATTAACTGGAATCTGCTGAAAAAGGGAGATTATGAGGACAGCACCCTTCTGGTGGCCCTGTCGGATATTCTCCGGTACAGCATCAATGATTCCAAGGAAACCGTGGATCTGGAGGAAGAGTTTATAATGGTGGAAAATTATCTGCGGATACAGGCTGCCCGTTTCTCGGACCGTTTTGCCTATGAGATCCGCCTGGACCCGGAGATCCGGGACGCGCAGGTTCCCAGGATGATTCTCCAGCCCATTGTGGAAAATGCCGTTGTCCATGGGCTGGAGAACCACAAGAACGGAATTCTTAAAGTGTGTGCCGGCGCCTTTCCCTGGGGAATCGCCATTACCGTAAGGGACAATGGTTCCGGGATCAGTCCGGAGCGGCTCAGGCAGCTTCGGCAGCAGATTCAGCAGGGAGGCCAGATAGCCGATGCCCATGATTTCCATCTGGGAATGGCCAATGTCCACAACCGGCTCAGGTACCGGTACGGAGAGGGCAGCGGACCGACCATTGAGAGTGTGGAGCAGGTGTATACATGTGTAACAATCCGGATCCAGAAAGGAAATGGAACTTATGAAGATTTTGATTGTGGAGGATGAGGTAAATACCAGAGAGGGGCTTGCCATGCTGATCGGGAATCTTTGCCCGGATGCGTCTGTGTCCCTGGCAGAGTGCGGCCAGCAGGCAATCGGTCTTTGCAGTACCCGGTTTTATGATCTGATTTTTACGGACATCCGGATGCCTGGAATGAACGGTTTCCAGATGCTTTCCCAACTGGACCGGAAAGGACGTATGATCGTGATTGTCAGCGGGTATGCGGATTTCTCCTATGCCCAGCAGGCAATCCGTTTTTCGGTTCTGGACTATGTGTTAAAGCCCGTAAGCGTGACCAGAATCCGGGCAGTCCTCCAGACGGCCTGCCAGAAGCAGGATGCCATGAAAAGCGGCTGCCTGTACAATTATCTGACCTCCTATAAAGAACTCAGTGATAAAAACAGGGCATACTGCTGGGAAAAAATGGATCTTGGGCCCATATCCGGTCTGTTTCTTCTGATACCGGAAGGAAACAGGGAACCGGGGCCTTGTGTAAAGCGGGTCCGGGAACAGCTTATGCATCTGAAACATCAGCAGGGCCTGGGCATTCTGTCGGTAAGAATCCGGAACTGGCAGTATCTGGTACTCAGCGGGGGCCAGGAGTCCCTTCTGAAAACGGCAGAGCGGGAAATGCAGCAGGCCCTGGGGAAAGAAGCCGGGCTGGTTTTTGCCGGACTGGCCGTAAGCGGAGAGGAACTGGTGGAACTTTATAAGGCTTCGGCACAAAAACAGAGCATGTACCAGACAGAAGACAGAAACCAGACGGTCCAGCTTGTGAAAGAGTTTATCGAACAGAACCTGGACACCAGTATTTCCCTGGCCATGCTGGCAGAAGTGGCGTATATGCACCCCTCCTATCTGTCTGCCCTTTTCAAGAAAGAGACCGGTCAGAACCTGACCGACTATATTGTAAACTGCCGCATCCGCAGGGCCATGGAGCTTCTGGCCCATCCCCACTATAAAATCTATGAGGTGGCCTCTGCGGTGGGATACGGGGATGCCAAGTATTTCAGCAATGTGTTTAAAACTGCCACCGGCATGACGCCCAGGGAATGGCGGATGGTCAGACCAGCCAGACCGGAACAATCAGATTCTCCTGGTCAAAAGCACTGAGCCGGTCTGCCATACACAGGACCGCTCCGGTGCCCCTTTGCAAAGGCGATTTCTGGATCAGCTCAAATACTCTGGTCAGCTTTCTGGGAGGCGTGGCCATCTTCTTGATCTCCATAGGGAACAGCTTCCCGTCCTGCTCCAGGATCAGGTCGATCTCCCTGGCATCCTTGTCCCGGTAATAATAGAGATAAGGCTCCTGCCCCGCATTCTGGTAGGAGCGGATGATCTCGGCCACCACATAGTTTTCCAGCAGGGCGCCGCTCATAGCTCCCTCCATGGCAGTCTCCGGACTGCTCCAGCGGGTCAGATAGCACACCAGCCCGGTATCATAGAAATACAGCTTCGGGGTGGAGACGGTGCGCTTGAGCACATTGTTGGAATACGGATGCAGAAAGAACACAATTCCCAGGGCCTCCAGAATATGGAGCCAGCCTTTGACCGTGGACTGGTCAATCTCCGCATCGTCGGCGATTCCCTTATAGTTGACCTGCTGGGAAGTCCTGGCAGCCGTGGCCCGGAGAAACTTTAAAAATTTGAGACCGTCAATCCTGCTGGACAGCCGCCGTACATCCCGTTCCAGATAGGTATCAATGTAACTGGAATAGAAGATACCGGCATCCTGGTAGAGGCCGCTGACTAAAGGCGGCATCCCGCCATGGAAGATGTGCCGGAACAGGGTGGGAGTGTCCAGCATCCTGCGGTCTTTCTGGCGGCTGGCCAGCATCTGGAAGTCCAGGCAGAAGGGGGCAGTATCCCTATAGCCCAGAATTTCTCCCTGGGACAGGGGAGACAGATGGAGCAGTGCTACCCGGCCCGCCAGGGATTCCTGGACACCCTCCATCATATTAAAAAGCTGGGAGCCGGTGAGCCAGAAGTCCCCAGGCGAATGGCGGGTGTCGGCCAGGATCTTGATGTAGGGAAACAGTTCCGGAGCATACTGTACTTCATCAATCAGCAGGGGAGGCCGGTGGATCTGAAAAAACATCCGGGGATCGGTCTTTGCCAGCTCCCGTTCTGTCACGTCATCCAGGGAAACCTTTGTCCGGCCCCTGCCTTCGGTTTCAGTCAGATGCTCCAGCATGGTCGTCTTCCCCGCCTGCCGGGGACCTGTAATCAGGATCACAGGATACTGCTGGTTCAGTCTCATAACAAGTGGTTCCATGTGACGGTGGATATACATGGGGGACTGCTCCTTTCTGGTTCTAATATTCGGCTAAAATAGGGTTACACTCTTATTTTAGCCGAGTATCAGTGGAATTACAAGGCCCAGACAATGGGTTTCTTTTTTTCTGCAAATATGGTATTATCATAGATACATTTAGGCAGCAGTTCAGATACCCTCTGGACTGTTACACATTTCCAGCACCCAGGAGACCGCCATGAATCCAGCACATCCAGACCAGGCAGACACGCCCCGGAACTTTACCTATCTTCTCCGCTGCGCAGACGGCACCCTTTACTGCGGGTGGACCAACTGTCTGGAGAAGCGGCTTCTGGCCCACAACCAGGGCCGGGGGGCCAGGTACACCCGGAGCCGCCGTCCGGTGGAGCTGGTTTACTATGAGGTCTTTGAGACAAAGCAGGAAGCCATGCAGCGGGAATGGGCCATCAAGCAGATGACCCGGAAGCAGAAGCTGGCACTGTTCCAGGGAGATGGAAAGAAAGGAATCCACATGAAAAAATACGATTATGTTCTGGTAGGAAGCGGATTATACGCAGGCATATGGGCACACGAGGCCCGGAAGCGGGGAAAGACCTGCCTGGTGGTGGAAAAGCGCAGCCACATTGGAGGAAATGTCTATTGTGAGGACATGGAAGGCATCCATGTCCACCGCTACGGCGCCCACATTTTCCACACCAGTGACCGGGCTGTGTGGGACTATGTGAACCGGCTGGCCCAGTTTAACCGCTACACCAACAGCCCCGTGGCCAACTACAAGGGCGAGATGTACAACATGCCCTTTAACATGAACACCTTCAGCAAAATGTGGGGCATCAGCACCCCGGCCCAGGCAAAGGCCATCATTGAGGAGCAGAAGCAGGCAGTCACCGGGGAGCCGGCCAATCTGGAAGAGCAGGCCATCAGCCTGGTGGGCACGGACATTTACCAGAAGCTGGTGAAGGGCTACACGGAGAAGCAGTGGGGACGGGACTGTAAAGACCTGCCGGCCTTTATTATCCGCCGCCTTCCGGTGCGGTTTACCTATGACAACAATTATTTCAACGATCTGTACCAGGGCATTCCCATCGGCGGGTACAATGTGATCATAGACAGGCTGTTTGAGGGATGTGAGATTGAGACCGGGGTGGATTATCTGGAGCACAAGGACCATTACGATGCCCTTGGGGAGAAGATCGTCTACACCGGCACCATTGATGCCTATTTCCAATGCCGGTATGGCCGGCTGGAGTACCGCAGCCTCCGGTTCGAGACCCAGGTGCTGGACGAGGAGAACCATCAGGGAGTGGCTGTGGTCAACTACACGGACCGGGAGACCCCCTACACCCGGGTTATTGAACACAAGCATTTTGAGTTTGGCACCCAGCCAAAGACCGTCATTACCCGGGAGTATCCGGCAGACTGGCAGGAAGGCATGGAAGCCTACTATCCGGTCAATGACCAGAAAAACCAGGCCCTTTACCAGAAGTACGCGGAGCTTGCCGCAGGAGAAGACCATGTGATCTTCGGCGGACGTCTGGCCGAGTACAAGTACTACGATATGGACAAGGTCATTGCCTCGGCTCTGGCCCGGACTGCAGAAGAGTTCCGCTAGCACGCTGCACTGGAAGCGCTATAAAGAAAGGGAATGACCATATGAATATTGTCTACGCCTCCAACGACAGCTACGCCCGCCATCTGGGAGTATCCATCTGCTCCCTTTTTGACAGAAACCGGGATATCCCCAGGCTCCGGGTGTACATTCTGGACCTGGGCATTTCCGGTGCCAGCCGCCGGAAGCTGGACGCCCTGGCCGTCCGTTACCGGAGAACCCTTCACTATGTGAAACTGGACGACTTAAAGAGCCGCATTCCCTTTCCGGTGGACACGGGCCGGTTCGACTTAAGCACCCTGGGCCGTCTGTTTATAGGGGAAATGCTTCCGTCCGGGGTGACCCGCTGTCTGTATCTGGACTGTGACACCGTGGTGCTGGGAAGTCTGAAAAAGCTGTGGCAGTTCCCCATAGAACCGGCCATAGCCGGAGCCGTCCAGGAGCCTACTATATACCGGCAGGTAAAGGAGATCATCGGCCTGGACCGGAAAGACCCCTACTACAATGCCGGCATGCTTCTGGTGGACCTTAAGGAGTGGCGCCGGCAAGGGATGGGACAACAGATGCTGGCGTACTACCAGTCCATGGACGGCAGGCTTCCGGCCAATGACCAGGATGTGATCAACCATGTGCTGAAAGGCCGCATCCGCACCCTGCCTCCCAGATACAATTTCTTCCCCAACTACCGTTATTTCTCCTACAATGCCCTGGTCCGCCACGCCCCGGTGTACCAGGAGGTGACCAGAGCCCAGTTTGGGCAGGCAAAGAAGCACCCGGTGATCCTTCATTACATGGGGGACGAGCGTCCCTGGATTGCCGGGAACTTAAACCACTACCGCCAGGCCTATGACAGGTACCTGGCCCGCACCGGCTGGGCCGGGACCCGGAAGGAGAAGGGAAAGCGGCTGTACATGCTGGCCTACCATATGATGGATTATATGACCGTAGTCTGTCCGGCAATGCGGTGGGAGATTGGGAAACGGGTGGGAATGAAGATGCTGGGAGGTTACACAAGGTGAAAACCAATGGCTTTACACTCTGTGGGTATTACGCTATAATAGTATTATAGAAAGCATAGAACGAGTCGGAAGGGGGTGATGGGATGGGGATGACAGACAGCCAGTTTAAGGGATTTGTCAGATTTGTTCTGGACGATATCAAAGAAGTGCTGGAGACTCTGGAAGAAGGCAAGGAAAAGGAAAAACTGAAAAAAGTGGCCAGCAACCTGCAGCAGACCCTGGAGGATTGACTGTTTCCGGAAGGGGAAGGAAGCCCGTTCCGGACTCTGACAGAAATCCTGGCCGCCCAGACAACAGGCATCCTCCTGTCCCGCAAAAGCACCAGGGACAGGAGGATGCCTATTTAGTTTGATTTTAATAATTATCTCAGAATCATAGCCACCGCCAAATTATACACCGCACACACAATCACACTGAAGGGCACCGCCACAAACAGAAGCCGGTTGAACAGTGCGTTCCGGTCCTCCTCGTTGCCGCAGGAGCCAAGGATCAGGCTTCCGCCGGAGGAGAAGGGACTGATGGCACTGGACTGGGCCCCCAGAACCGTGCAGGCAAACAGGGCAGCCGGATTCAGTCCGGTGGATGCGGCCAGAGCCGGAATCAGCGGGAACAGAGCCGGGGCCACCACACCGGTGGTGGAGCTGAAGAAGCTCATAAATGCAGCCACAATGCTGAACGCAATGGGTACCAGGGCCGTAGGCACATTGGAGCCGATCCATGCGGAGAGAGCATCAATGGTGCCTGCTTCCACAGCCACGGCAATCAGCATACCGGCACCGGCGATCATGATGATGGTATTCCAGGGAACCCGGGCAATGACTTCCTTCTGGGGCGCCAGATCAAGAAGCAGGGCAGCCACGGTAAAGCACATGGCCACCAGGCCTACATCAATCTTGCCGGCCACGGCGCCGATGAAGCCGTTGGAAGGCATCAGCAGCTTTAACACCGGGAACACCAGTACTACGGCCATCATCAGAAGCATCAGGGTAAGGGTGGTTTTCTGTTTCTGGTCAAATGCCTCCGGCTTCTTGAATTCCACGCCTTTTCCGATGTTGCGGTTTCCCTTGAAACCGAAGCGGAAAATGGCAATGAGAATCAGGGAGAACAGGATGGCAAAGCCGAACATCATCAGGGTGGAGCTGAAGGAATCAATGGGAGTTAAGTCCGGGGCAGCCTCATAGGCAGTATCCATGAGACCACGGAACACCACGCCCAGGGCAGCAGTGGGGAAATTTCCTCCTGCCAGGGCACCGCAGTTGATGGCCACGGCACCGGTAAGCTTGTCCATATTGGCTTCCTCACAGATCAGGATGGTGATGGGAGCCAGGAATGCCAGAACAGTGAAATAAGCAGCGCCCATGACGGACAGAATCACCGCCACTGCAAACAGGGCAAAGGGTAAGAGACCCGGGAAGCTGCGGCAGGCATACAGCAGCGCACTGGAAAGCTTCTCCAGGGTTCCGTTGACTGCGGCAAAATTGTAGAATACCGACACTGCCAGAATCACGAACATGGTGTTGGTAGGCCAGCAGGCAATCAGGCTCTTGGGCTTCATCCCCATGGCAAAGCAGCCGATCAGGTAGGCAAACAGGATACAGAAAAATCCCGTATTGATCTTGGTCTTATAGCCCAGCACCACGGCAATGGCAATGGAAGCGATAATGATGACACTCATCATGATGAAGTTCCTCCTTCTATTCAATCCCCAGCAGTCCAGCCGGAATGGTATGGGTCATGTGGTAAATGTGGTCTTCCGGGATTCCGTGGTCTGCAAGGTACTGCATGTACTCTTCCAGGGCGATTTCCCAGAAAGGATTCTCGGTCTGGCCGCCGTCGGTATCCACCATCACGTTCTTATAACCCACTTCCCGGATCACCGCCAGGTTGTCCGGCAGGTTGCTCTTGTACTTTCCGCCGCCCATGTTCTGGGCATAGCACCGTTCCAGAATCACATCATAATCCCGGACCAGGCGGATCTGGTCTTCCAGGCTCATGCCTACGATCCACCACTCGGGATGGGTGACCACCACCTTCTTAAGGCCCATGTCCCTGGCAGCTTCCACCACCACAAAGGCTTCCTCCGGCGACACATGTCCGGTTCCCAGCACCGCGTCATGATCTTTGATCAGCTGGAATACCTCTTTTAACTCCGGCACGATTTTTCCGTCACGGACCACGTCTACACAGGAACCCAGATCCCAGTTCATCTTGGTCATATGGCCCCGGGCCGACTGGGTAGGAAGCCAGACCACCTTGGCCCCCAGCTTTAAGGCAGTGTCCACGGCCTTGGGATTGATTCCCCCTACCACCCGGTTCATGGTGATGCTGCCGTACATGGTAAAATCATTGGTATCCCCGTGGACAATCTTGTTGTGCCGGTTGCACAGATAAGCCCGGTCCATGGTGGTGCCCTGGTGGGTCTTGATGACAATGGCCCGTGCCCCCACACGGATGCCTGCCTCCATCAGTTCGAAGTCGTCGTAGGCTCTCAGCCGAAGATCGGGATTCGAGTGGACATGCATGTCAATGACGCCCTTTAATGATACGTTTGCCATTCCTGTTTCCTCCTCCATTTGGATGTACCAGAGTACATCGGGTTGTTTTTGTTGTGTTTTTATCTTATAATAAAATGGATGATCGAAAAACCGAAAAAATATTATACAGTGTATCGGTATTTCCGATAATAGTACAAAGCTCTGGGGAAGGAGACCTTATGCAGCTCAAAGAACTACGTTACATTGTTACCCTGGCAGATGAGGGAAGCGTGTCCCGGGCAGCGGACAGGCTTTATATGGCCCAGTCCAGCCTCAGCGAGTTTTTGCAGCAGTATGAGGCAGAGCTGGGGGTCTCCCTGTTCGTGCGGACTTCCAGGGGGGTCCGGCCCACGGCAGCCGGAAGCCTGTTTGTGGACAATGCCAGGACCATTCTCAAGCATTACCGGCTGGTCCAGGCCCAGCTGGATGACATGGCGGACTTAAAGGTGGGTACCGTGATCTTCGGAATCAGTTCCTTTCGGGGCAGGCATATGGTCCCCAGGCTGCTGAAAGCATTCCATGACAAATATCCGGGGATTCAGGTAAAGCTGGTGGAGGGCAACAGCATGGCCCTGGAAGAAATGCTGGTGGAAGGAAGTCTGGATCTGGCCATTGTGGCCCTGCCCCTGACCCGTCTCACCCAGGAGCCGGAATTTCTCAAAAAGGACGAGATTCTCCTGGTCACCCACAAGGACCATCCGGTGATGCAGTATGCCCGCCCCAGGGAGAAGGGGACAGGCTTCTGGGTTGATTTAAAGGATACTGCCGGTTTCGAATATATTCTCAGCGACTATGACACCATTATGGGAAGAATCGCCAGGGAAGAGTTCCGCAAAGCCGGCATCCGCCCTCCGGCCTTCAATACCACCATTACCGCAGACCTGGCAGCCTCCATGGGCAGAACCGGCATCGGGCTGGCATTTACCTACGGGTCCTGTGCCGATCCTATGGAGGATGTGGTGTATCTGTCCCTGGGGGAGAAGGGAACCTGGCTGGATCTGGCACTGGCCCGGCCCTACGCCGCCTACCAGTCCCGGGCGGCCAGGGCCCTGGCGGAGACGGCCAAGGAGGTTCTGTAATGTCTGGAATAATCATGGGAAAGGAAGAGGTTAAACCATGGAGATAACCGTTTTAATGGCAACATACCAGGGGGAACCCTATATCCGGCAGCAGCTGGATTCCATCCTGGCCCAGACCGTGCCCGTGGGCCTTATGATCTCCGATGACGGGTCAGAGGATGGGACCCGGAAGATTCTGGAGGAGTACCGGCAGCGGTACCCGGACCGGATTCGGCTGCGGCACCGGAGGGAGCCTGGAAGGGGCGGGGAGCAGAAGCAGACCAGGCCAGGAAGGCATGCCCCGGTGTCCCCGCCTGCCGCAGACAACTTTTTCTGGCTGCTGTCCCTGGCCGCCCGGGAGGAATGTCCCTATGTACTGCTCAGTGATCAGGATGATGTGTGGTTTCCCCACAAGGCAGAGACCCTGCTGGCCAGGATGCACAAGCTGGAGGCACGGCTTGGCCAGGACCACCCGGTGCTGGTCCATTCGGACATGGAGGTGGTGGGGGACAAGGCTTTGGCAAAGGCAGGGGCATATCCGGCGCGGAACAGGATTCCGGCACAGGCCGGAGAAAGCAGCCGCCAGGCAGACTCCGGCCTGGCGCAGATTTCCCCCAGCTTTTTTGCCTATGCCCGCTGCAATCCCCGGCGTACCGGCCTGGCCCAGGTTCTGGTGGAGAATCCGGTTACCGGAGGGGCACTGATGATGAACCGGGCCCTTTTAGGGCTGGTGTGGGAAAGGCCTGGTATATGCTGTATGCATGACTGGTGGATCGCCCTGGCGGCAGCCTGCTTTGGCACCATAAGCTGTGTGGACCGTCCCCTGTACCAGTACCGCCAGCACGGACACAATCTGGTGGGGGCCACTGCCACGGGAAGCGCGGCAGATCTGGCCGGACGTTTGGGACGCCGGAAGCAGGTGGAGGAGAACTACTACAGAATGATGGCCCAGGCCAGGGAGTTTGAAAGCAGGTTCTGTCACCGTCTGGATGGGAAGCAGAAGGCCGTACTCCGCGCCTTCCTTGCCCTGCCGGGGCAGACGCCCTTTCAGAGACTGGCCGGTATTGCAGGGAATCATTTCTATAAAAGCTCTCCTTTGCAGACCCTGGCCATGTGCGTGACCATCCCCTCCGCAAGGAAGCCCTTTATGAATCAGAAGACAAATCCTCCTGCATCCGGAACCCCCGGAAAGCTGGACTGTGTGATTCTCAACTACAATGATGCTGCCACCACAGAAGCCCTGGTCTGCCGGCTTCGTGATTACAGGATTCTGGACCGGATCGTGGTGGTGGACAACTGCTCCACCGACAACTCCCTGGAACAGCTTCGCCCTCTGGAGGACCGGAAGGTGAAGGTAATCCAGGCAGAACGAAACGGCGGCTATGGTTACGGCAATAATCTGGGAGTCCGCTACGCTGCGGAACACAACCAGGCCACCCATGTACTGATCGCCAACCCGGACATCTCCGTATCCGAATCCTGCCTGGCCCGGCTTTTGCGGGTGTTTGGCCAGGATTCCCAGGTGGCGGTGGTCACGGCCCGGCTGCGGGATAAGCAGTACGGCACCCTGCGCAACGGATGGAGGCTGCGGGGCTTTGCGGGGGAGCTTCTGGCCATGGGCCCCATAAGCCGGCGTCTGTTCCGGCGGTTCCTGGATTACCCGGATACCTGGTTTCAGACGAGGAAAGCCATGTATGTGGAGGCAGTCCACGGCTCCATGCTTATGGTGGATGCCGCCGGATTCCTGGATGCCGGCGGCTATGATGAGCATATGTTCCTTTACCAGGAAGAGGCAGTGCTGGGCCAGCGGATGAAGGCACTGGGCCTGCGCAGTGTCCTGTGCCTGGACTGCTGCTACGGACATGCCCATTCTGCATCCATCAGCAGGACCTTCACCGGCCAGATGGAGCGCCAGAGACTGCGGGAGGAAAGCGTGCTGTACTATATGAAGCATTACCTGCATATCCGTCCATGGCAGGAGGCCTTTGCAAAGCTGTGGTTCTGGGGAATCCGGATGGAGATATGGGGAGCCATGAGAGTGGGGGACTGGTTAAAAATGGCTGGTGCTGTTACGAAGAAACAGCTCTGAATATACGAAAGCCCTTAAAGTAAGAAAAACGCGGCCGCACTGGCCGCGTTTTTGAGTTGCCTGGCATATCAAAAACGCGCCAGTGACGCGTTTTTGATTTAATTAAATCTGGCAATAATCCGTGCCGATTCCGCCGCGATCTGTTCCTCCGTCACATTGGGGTCCGTAGGGTCCCAGGTCTGCTCGAAAGGAATCTCCGCTTTGATGGTGGGCCGGTCAAAGGGCCCGGGAACGGAACTGTTGTATACGGTTACCGAGGTACCGGTGGGACAGTGGTCATAGATCCACTTGGCATCACTGGTGACCAGGCGGATACATCCGGCAGACCGGGCAATGCCCATGTTGTTGTAGGTGCTTGCCCACACGGAGAAGGGGTTGGGTGCATCATAAATAATGGAATGCATCAGGAAAGGAAGCCCTGCCCCCAGCCGGGTGGCGTACTGGGTATATACATCATTGATCATCAGACGCCAGCGGTACTTCTCCGGGGTCTTAAATGTGCCGGTGGGGGTATCGTCCCCCACAGAGGTCAGGAAGGATTTCACCGGAATGATAAATCCGTTCTCCCCGTCCTGCGCGTAGACGGTCAGGCAGTTCATCTGCTTGTTGATGCGGATGGCAAAGGGTCCGGCCGTACCGATCACCGGCTCCACGTCCGTAAGCAGCCGCCCGTCTTCCTGGAAATAAAACTTGTAGCCGTCTATGTACTGCCATCCGGTCACCGGCATGGAATCCACGAAATAATAGCGGTCATCGCCGTCCTCCCCGGACCAGCCCCAGCCGGTAAAGTTAGAGCCGTCTCCCTGGATATAGCGCAGGACGCCGTCTACCACCTGGACCCCGTCTGCATGGGCGGATATCAGGGGCCGCTGCCGGTCAATACCGGCGGCTTCGGCCGTGCCCTTGACAAAGAAGGCCAGACGGAAACCGGTCAGGTAATTGCCGGTGTTCATGGTGCCGGCGGTCTCGCCGTTCTTGGCCCATCCGGTGCGGGAGCCGTCATCCAGGATGGTGGAATAGTAAATATCGTACTTGTCCGCAACCGGACCGGCAAACCGGTACTGAATGGCCTCCACCGGAATCCAGCCTGCCGCCGGAATGGTGGTCTGCTGGCCGTTCATGGCCCAATCGCTCCAGCCGGTGGTGGAATTGTAGGTACGGTAAAGCACATTGCCGTGGATATGCTCGATAAAGGTGGACACGGAGCAGAAGGACTGTCCGTCCACAAACACTTCCTGGTCATTGACAAATGCACCCGACCAGGCCTGGGAACCGTTAAGCAGGATGGTGGACTGGAGTCTGGGCTCCCGGTCCGGGACGGTCAGCGGATTGTTCAGCTGGCTGGCTTCCTCCTGGGCAGCCGCCTGCTCGGCCTCTAACTGGGCCGCCTGCTCCGGGCTCAGTTCTCCGTCAGCCTGGCCGGAAAGGCCGGTGTCCCCTTCCGGGGTGGCAGTTCCTTCCGGAGCAGCCGGGTTTTCCGGACTTACGGTTTCTCCCGGAGGCACCGTGGTATCCGGAGCGCTGCTGCCTTCGGGGGAAACGGTCTGTGCCTGTCCGTCTCCAGGCACCGTAATAACGCCTGATCCGCCGGAAGGATCTGCGGGGCCTGGGGCGCCTGTGGCTCCCGGACCGCCTTCATCCACGGTCTGGCGGGTCTGTCCGGCCACCACCACGCTGCTGGAACCGTCGGGAGATGCCAGTGCAACGGTTGCACTATTGAGAAGCATTATGCCGGCCAGAAAGGCGACAAAGCCTGCTTTCGCTGGTTTAAACATAAGATATTCCTCCTGTTATGTCTGAACGTTTACCATTAATCTAACACAAACCCATGGAAAATGCTATATTTGATTTACAATTTATAGCCAATATTGTAAAATAAAAGGTATTGGCAAGGAAAATGTAATGATATTGTTATAATATAGGGAATACAGTTCGCGGGGCGGGGAAAACTGGACGGAAACAGACGTCAGGCTGGCTTGTAAGACTGT
>CAJTOV010000011.1:0-22325 GCA_910577765.1 uncultured Lachnospiraceae bacterium | reverse complement strand
GGCATAGCCGGACAAGAAGATGCCCCCCCCCGTGAACAGTAACACACATAACAGACGGCGGGAATGGAGAAGGAAGGAAAACTGGACGCCAAAACGGCAGCAGCCCATAGGAGAGAAGACATGAACAAAAACCAGCCGGAGATCCTGGTCAGCATCTGCTGTATCACCTACAACCAGGAGCCCTATATCCGGGATGCCCTGGAAGGGTTCCTGGGGCAGGAGACGGATTTTGCATATGAGATTCTGATTCACGACGACGCCTCCACCGATGGCACCGGGGAGATCATCCGGGAGTATGAAAGCCGTTACCCGGACCGGATCTTTCCGGTGATCCAGACGGAGAACCAGTACTCCCGGGGCGTTACCAACATCAGCGGCACCTGGAATTTCCCCCGTGCCCGCGGGCGTTATATTGCCATGTGCGAGGGGGATGACTACTGGACAGACCGGACCAAGCTGCAGAGGCAGGTAGACTATATGGAGACCCATCCGGACTGCTCCCTCTGTTTTCACAGTGCCCGGATTGAGGTCCAGGGCAGGGCCCTGACCGAGCGGCGGATGCGGCCATACAGGGGCAGCAGGAAGATACTGCCGGAGGAAATCATCGACAAGACCTGCGGCTATCCCACGGCTTCCCTTCTGTTTCCCAGAACCATGGTGGAGCATCTGCCGGATTTTTATGTCCGGGCCCCCATTGCGGATATTCCCCTGCAGCTGATGGCAGCGGCCCGGGGCTGGGCATATTATATGGACAGGCCCATGTGCGTGTACCGTCTGGGGGGAGCCTCCTCCTGGACCAGCCTGATGAAGCAGGGAGACTATGAGAAGAAGCAGCGGGACTATGCCCGGGCCATGAAAGCCATGTACCGGGGCTTTGACGCGGAAAGCGGCGGCAGGTTCCATAAGACGGTAATTCGTGCCATGAAACGACTTGTGTACTTGACGAAAGTCAATACCAGGCAGTACAATGTGGTATTGGATAAGAAATACCGGAGCTTTTATAAGGAACTGAATCTGCGGACCCGTTTTTTCATCCGGCTGGAGATTCTGGCGCCGGGGGTGTACCGGTGGCTGTGGCGGATCTTCCATAGAAAGCCCCGGGAAAAGGAGTGAATTTTGGCAGAATCGGATATGAACCGGAAGGTGGCCAGGGGCCTGTTCTGGAAGCTTCTGGAAAATGGAGGCGCCCAGGGGGTGCAGTTTGTCATTGCCATTCTGCTGGCAAGGCTTTTGTCCCCGGCCCAGTACGGCGTGGTGGGACTGATCATGATTTTCATCACCATTGCCAATGTCTTTGTCCAGAGCGGTTTCAGCACGGCCCTGGTACAGAAACGGCAGGCAGACCCGGAGGATTTTTCCTCCGTGTGCTATTTTGAGCTGGCGGCTGCCCTGGTGCTGTACGGAATGCTGTACCTGGCAGCGCCTTTGATCGCGTCCTTTTACGGGATACCTGTTCTGGAGAAGATTGTCCGGGTACTGGCGGTGGTGCTGTTTCCCGGGGTGGTGATCTCCGTGCAGACCGCCTATGTGTCCCGGAAGATGGAATTTAAGGGACTGTTTCTCTCCACACTGGCGGCCTCGGTGGTGTCCGGGCTGTTCAGCATTTTCCTGGCATGGCGTGGGTATGGGGTGTGGGCCATGGTGGGCCAGCAGACCAGCTACTATTTCAGTCTGATGGTGGCGCTGTTTTTCACCGTGTCCTGGAAGCCCATGCCCTGCTTTCAGGGGAAGCGGGTCAGGGACATGTTCTCTTTCGGCTGGAAGCTTCTGTGCGCGTCCCTGCTGGACACGGTGTTCAATAATCTGTACGGTCTTCTGATCGGAAAGCTGTACAGTGAGGAGCTTTTGGGCAGCTACAACCGGGGAGAGCAGTTTCCCAAACTGATTGCAGGAAACTTAAGCGCCGCCATCCAGGCGGTGCTGCTGCCGGTATTTTCCGCCAGCCAGGATGACCGGAAGCAGGTATGCCGGATGGTAAGCCAGGCCGTCCGCCTAAGCTCCTTTGTGGTGATTCCCATGCTGCTGGGGCTATTTGCCGTGGCGGACACCCTGGTGCTGGCCCTTCTTGGGGAGCAGTGGATGGTGTGCGTGCCCTTTCTGCGGATCATGTGCATTTCCTACTGCTTCTGGCCTGTCCACATTGCCAATCTCCAGGCCATCAATGCAGTAGGGCGCAGTGATATTTTCCTGAAACTGGAGATCATCAAGAAGGCCTTAAGCCTTGTGGCCCTGGCAGTGGGAATGCAGTTTGACGTAATGGTGTTTGTGAGTCTGAAAGCAGTGCAGGATTTCTTATGTACCTTTGTCAACGGAGCGCCCAACCGGAAGCTTCTGGGCTACAGCATTGCCAGGCAGTGGCGGGACGTGGCTCCGGCGGCGGTCCTTTCCGCGGTTATGTGCGGGCTGGTGATGGCGGCAGGAGGAAGTCTTCTGTGGCTGCCGGTATGGCTCCGGCTGGCAGTGCAGATTCTCTGGGGCATAGCCGTGTATACGGCCCTGGCCTGGGTGTTCCGGCTGGAAAGCTTCCGGTATCTGTGGGAGCTGGCAGTTAAACGGAGCCAGGGTAATTAGCTTCGCAGGCGTGGAGACGGCACGGACAGCAGGTGCCGGTTACCGGGGAATTGGCGCAGCAATGTACTGGTGAAGGAGGCAGCAAAAATGGGAAAGACAGTTCTAATAACCGCCATCGGTTCCTTTGCCGCTGAGGCAGTGATCACAAGCTGCCGCAGCCAGGGATTCCGGGTGGTGGGCTGTGATATCTATCCGGCAGAGTGGGTGGTCAATTCCAGGGAGGTGGACGCCTTTTACCAGGCGCCCTGTGCCGCGGACCGGGCCGCCTGGCGAACCTTCCTTACGGAGGTGTGCCGCCGGGAGCAGGCGGACCTGGTGATGCCGCTGATTGACGGGGAGGTGGACGCCCTGCTGGACTGGCCGGAGGCGGCCGGGGAGCTGGGAGCCCTGGTCTGTATGTGCAGCCGGGATACGGGACTTGTGTGCAGGAACAAGGCCCGTCTGGGGCAATTCCTGGAACAGAAGAAGGTGTGCCGGGTGATTCCGGGAAGGCTTCTGTCGGAAGTGCTAAAGGACGGGGCGGGCCGGAACTATCCCCTGGTGTTAAAGCCCATAGACGGCCGGAGCAGCCAGGGCCTGCGGATGGTGGACAATGCCCGGGAATTTTCCCAGGCAGCCCGGATGCTGGAGGACCTGGCGGACCGGTATCTGGTCCAGGAGAAGATTCCGGGCATGGTGGTTACCGTGGATGTGGTGCGCCAGCCGGATACCGGGGCCTGCGTGTGCCTGCCCAGGCGGGAGCTTCTGCGTACCCCCAATGGGGCGGGAACCACGGTCCAGGTGTTCCGGAACACAGAGCTGGAGGCCCGGTGCCAGGCAGTGGCCGGAGCCCTGGACATCCGGGGCTGTGTGAATTTTGAATTTATTGAGCATGGCTGCACCGGGGAGTGGTATTTTCTGGAATGCAATCCCCGGTTTTCCGGCGGCCTGCCTTTCTCGGTACTGGCAGGCTATGATATGGTGAAGAACCATGTAAACTGCTTCACCAACCGGGACCTGGAGCCTCTGGAAGTAACCGGCAGCCACTGTTTTGCCAGACGGTACATGGAATACCGGATGGACGGAACTGTCACATATGCAGGAGGAAACCCATGAGAAAGACTCACGAGAAGCCGGTGATGGTGACCCGGTCTTCCCTGCCGCCTCTGGAGGAATACGTGGAAATGTTAAAGCCCATCTGGGACAGCGCGTGGCTGACCAATATGGGAGATTACCACGAGACCCTGAAAGAGCAGCTGAAGGAATATTTAGGTGTTGCGAATCTGGAGCTGTTTGTCAACGGCCATATGGGGCTGGAGCTGGCATTGCAGGCTTTTCAGATGGAGGAGGGGGGGGAGGTAATCACCACCCCGTTCAGCTTTGCTTCCACTACCCATGCCATTGTGCGCAACGGCCTGACGCCGGTGTTCTGCGATATCAATGAGGAGGATTACACCCTGGACGTGGACAGGCTGGAGGAGCTGGTGACGGAGCGGACCTGCGCCATTGTACCGGTCCATGTGTATGGAAATCTCTGCGACGTGGACCGGATTCAGGAGATTGCGGACCGGCACCGTCTGCGGGTCATCTACGATGCGGCCCATGCCTTTGGCCAGGAAAAGGACGGGGCGGGCGTGGGACGGTTTGGAGATGCTTCCATGTTCAGCTTCCATGCCACCAAGGTGTTTCACAGCATCGAAGGAGGCGCGGTGGCCTTCCGGGAGCCGTGGCTGGCTGACCGGCTGTACCAGCTGAAAAATTTCGGCATCACCGGGTATGAGAGCGTGGAGTATGTGGGGGCCAACGGCAAGATGAATGAGTTTCAGGCTGCCATGGGCCTGTGCAACCTGCGCCATGTGGAGGGGGAGATCCGGAAGCGGAAAGCCCTTGCCCTCCGCTACCGGGAACGTCTGGAGGGGGTGCCGGGAATCCGTCTCTGTAAGGAGCAGCCGGGGGTCCGGTACAACTATGCCTACATGCCGGTGGTATTTGACGGCTTCCGGGCAGACCGGGACCAGATATTTGAGAAGCTTAAGGAGCATAATATCTTTGCACGGAAGTATTTCTACCCCTGCATCAACAGCTATGCCTGCTACCGGGACCGGTTCCGGGCGGAGGATACGCCGGTGGCGGCCCGGGTGGCAGCCAGGGTGCTGACGCTGCCCTTGTATGCGGAGCTGGAGCCGGATGTGGTGGATGAGGTGTGCGATGTGATTCTGGAAGGAAAATGACGGCATGGAGAACAGGGTACTGGTGATCATTCCGGCCTACAACGAGGAGGCCAATATTGCCAATGTGGTGGAGGAGCTTAAGCGGGATTTCCCGGAGCTTGACTATGTGGTGGTCAATGACGGGTCCCGGGACCGGACCGCGGAAATCTGCCGGGAGAAAGGGTACAACCTGCTGGATCTGCCTGTGAATCTGGGGCTGGCCGGGTGCTTCCAGGCAGGGATGAAGTATGCCTACCGGAAGGGGTACGGGTATGCCATCCAGTTTGACGGCGACGGGCAGCACCGGCCCCAGTATATTGAGGCCATGAGGAAGAGGATGGACGAAGGCTATGAGATCGTCATCGGAAGCCGGTTTCTGGAGGATAAGAAGGACTGGTCTTTGCGGATGGTGGGAAGCCGGCTGATCACGGCGGCCATCCGGCTGACCACCGGGGTCCGGGTGTCGGACCCTACCTCAGGGATGCGGATGTTTGACCGGAAAATGATCCGGGAATTTGCCCTGAATCTCAACTACGGACCGGAGCCGGACACCGTGTCCTACCTGCTAAAGCAGGGCGCCCGGATCGCCGAGGTCCCGGTAACCATTGCGGAACGGTCCGCCGGGGAAAGCTATCTGAAACCACTGGTAGCGGTACGGTATATGGTGCGGATCCTCATATCCATTTTACTGATACAGAACTTCCGTTACCGGCCTGGCCTGTGAAATAAAAAGAAAAAGGAGCAGCCGACACATGGAACGCTGGGCAGCAGCCCTGATCCGGACAGGTCCAAACCGGGAAAGAGAGAATATGGTCTGGAATATGGCAGGCAGCTTCTGCTATGCCTTTGCCAGCATGGTGCTGTCCTTTCTGGTCATGCGGCTGGCCGGTGAGGAGCAGGGAGGGGTGTTCTCCTTCGGCTTCAGCACCGTGGGGCAGCAGATGTTTCTGCTGGCCTACTTCGGAATCCGGCCTTTCCAGATTACCGACAGCAAAGGGGAGTACCGGTTCGGGGATTATCTTTTCCACCGGTACCTGACCTGCGGGGCAGCCCTGGTTCTGGGGGCCCTGTGGCTGTTTGCGGCAGGATACCGGAGGGAGAAAGCGGTGGTGATCTTCCTGCTGGTGGCCTACAAGGTCATAGACGGGTTTGCCGATGTGTATGAGTCGGAGTTTCAGCGTAAGGGCCGGCTTTACCTGACCGGAAAATCCAACACCTTCCGGACCCTCCTTTCCGTGGGGGTGTTCCTGGTATGCCTGGCGGCGGGAAAGAATCTGGCGGCTGCCTGCGGGGCGGCTGTCTGTGCCCAGATAGCCGGGGTGTACCTGTTTGACCTGGTGGTGCTTAAGTCTCTGGAGGACGTGGATTACAGCCGCGGCCAGGGGGCCCTGGGGCGGCTTACAGGCGCCACGGTGCTGCTGTTTGTGTCGGTGTTCCTGGATTTTTACGTATTTTCCGCATCCAAATACGCCATTGACGCCCACATGAATGACGCGGCTTCCGGGTACTTTAATGTGATCTTCATGCCTACCTCGGTGATCAACCTGGCGGCGGGCTTTGTGATCCGGCCCTTCCTTACCAGCCTTACGGACTTCTGGGACCGGAAGCGGTTTCGGGAATTCTCCGGGAAGCTGAAGCAGCTTTCCCTGGTAATCGGGGCACTGACCCTGGTGGCCGTGGCCGTGGCCGCGGTGCTGGGACGTCCGGTGCTGGCACTTCTGGAATGGCTTCTGGGACCGGTGTATGCCGGGAAGCTGACCCGGTATCACGGGCCCTTTGTGTGGATTGTTCTGGGCGGCGGGTGCTATGCGGTCCTGAACCTTTACTATTATGCCCTGGTGATCATGCGCAGACAGAAAACCATCTTCGGCATCTACCTGGTGATGGCCGTGGCCGGGGCTGTGGTGGCGCCCCGGATGGTGAAACATTCCGGTATCCAGGGGGCCGCGGCAGCATATCTGGTTCTGATGGCAGTCATGGCAGCAGGATTCGCAGGGCTGGCCTGGTACGGATACCGGAAGACAACAGCCGGCCGGCAGGCCGGATAGGAGAATGCATATGACAGTTGACGTGCTGATACCTGTATACAAACCGGACCGGCGTTTTGCCAGACTTCTGGCCATGCTGGGAAAGCAGACCGTAAAGCCGGACCGGATTATCGTGATGAATACGGAACAGTCTTACTGGCGGGAGGAATACCGGAAGGTGCCGGGCCTGGAGGTCCACCATCTGTCCAGGGAGGAGTTTAACCACGGGGCCACCCGGAACCAGGCCGCCTCCTGCTCGGATGCGGATGTGATGATCTTCATGACCGATGACGCGGTTCCCAGAGACAGCCACCTGGTGGAGCGGCTTCTGGAGGCCCTGGCCGGTACCGGGCCAAAAGGGGAGACCATTGCCGTGGCCTATGCCAGGCAGCTTCCGGACAAAGACTGCCGGACCATTGAACGGTACACCCGGATGTTCAACTATCCGGCGGAGGGGACGGTGAAGACCGGAAAGGATCTTGCCAGGCTGGGGATCAAGACCTATTTTGCCTCCAATGTCTGCTGTGCCTACCGGAAGGACATTTTCGTCCGGCAGGGGGGCTTTACCGGCCATACCATTTTTAATGAAGACATGATCTATGCGGCAGGGGCCATCCGGGCCGGTTATGGGGTGGCCTATGAGCCCCGGGCCATGGTGGTCCATTCCCACAACTTAAGCCTGGTCCAGCAGTTTCGGAGAAACTTTGACCTGGCCGTGTCCCAGGCCGACCACCCGGAGGTATTTGCCGGGGTGCCCTCGGAAGGGGAGGGAATCCGCCTGGTGAAACGGACCGCCGGATATCTGGCAGCCAGCGGCCGCTTCTGGCTTCTGCCGGCCCTGGCGGCAGGAAGCGCTGCCAAGTATCTGGGCTATAAGGCAGGCCGGAATTACCGGAAGCTTCCCAGACGGCTGGTGCTGGCCTGTTCCATGAGTCCCTTTTACTGGAAACGGACCTGGGCCAGGGAGGAACCATGATGACTATATGAAAAGAAAGGTGGTTTCAGACATGATGACCATGAAGCTGCGGATTGCCCTGATCCTGGTATCCCTGGCAACCTTCTGCCTGATTATCCGCAGGATCCGCCAGTCCAAGGTACAGATCGAAAGCGCCATTTTCTGGATTCTTCTGGCCATGGTGCTGGTGGTGTACAGTATCTTTCCCCAGGTGGCGGACCTGTGCGCCGGCCTGCTGGGAATCTATGCCACCACCAATTTTCTGTTTCTGTTTGCGATATTTGTGCTGATTGTGAAGGTGTTTCTCATGACCATCCACATTTCCCAGCTGGAAAGCAAGGTCAAGGAACTGGTCCAGCTAATGGCACTGGAGGAGAAAAAGCATGAAGAAGAAGGCTGACGGGCCGCCGGGCCGCCGGGAGACAGGGAAAAACCAGTCTCCTGGACATTCTGGCCTTTGGGGGCTGGCGGTGTGGCTGGCTCCGGTACTGGTGCTGGGAATCTGGCATCTGGGAGACGTGGGGCGGGGAATAAAGGAAACAGGCCATACCTGGCAGACCGGGGTGTATCTGGCGCTGGCAGCGGCGGTCCTGGCGGTTCTGGCCCTTATGTGGCGGATGCTTCTGGGCTGCGGAAACCGGCGCCTGGAGCAGGTCTATCCGGCAGCCGGACTGCTTCTGGGGCTTTTGTATCTGTTTGTGCTGCCGCCCTTGTCGGCGCCGGACGAGATCAGCCACTATGTCAGTGCCTACCAGCTTTCCAGCACCTTCACAGGCCAGCCCTCCAATGACCGGTATGGCCGGGTGCTTCTGCGGCCCCAGGATGCCTGGGTGGAGGATCTGGCAGGCACCTTTGTCTATGAGGCAGATCCGGACGGCCATCTCCAGGTGACCCGGGAAAGCCTGGAGGGGGCGGAGAAATTCTGCCGTGTTCTGGACGAGTCGGTATACCGGCTTCTGTGGGAGCTGCGGGGCGGAAAGCAGTATCATCCCCAGAAGACAGAAGAACTGAAGGGTGCCCTGGTCAGCTCTACCTACCCGCCGGTGCAGACCACACCTCTGGCCTATGTACCCCAGGCCCTTGCCATGGCCGGTGCCAGACTGCTGGGGATGAACACCATAGCCCTTATGTATCTGGGGCGTATGGCCAATCTGGTATTTTTTGTAGTTATGACCTGGCTGGCCTTAAGGCGGCTTCCCTTTGGGAAGGAGGTGCTGATGGGGGTGGCGTTGCTGCCCATGACGCTGCACCTGTCGGCATCCTTTTCCTATGACGTGATGATCATGGGCTGTGTGTTCCTGCTGACGGCGGTGTGCCTGGACCTGGCATACAAAAAGGAGCAGGTGGAGCCTGGGGATGTGGTGCTTCTGATGGTGCTGATGGCTGTGTGCGGTCCCTGCAAGATGATATACGCGGTGATGATGGGTCTCTGCCTTCTGGTTCCGGTCCGCAAATTCGGCGGGTGGGGCAGATGGGCCCTTTGCGCAGCCGCGGTAGGAGGCGCCTGGGCCATGGCCATGTATGCGGTCAACAGCCAGGTGGTGGCTTCCTATGTGGCGGAGACGGAAAGCTATGTCCAGTGGGCAGGGGAACCGGGCTACAGCATTCTGCTGCTGGTGCACCGGCCTGTCCGGCTGGTGCGGATGTTTTACCAGACCCTGCTGGACCAGATGGAGGTCTGGCATCTGGGGATCATCGGCGCCCACCTGTCCGGTCTGGACAAAGTGCTTAACGTGCCTTACGGGGCGGTGGTGCTGTTCACCCTGGGACTTCTGGCCCTGGCCTTTTTAAAGCCTGGGGAGAGCGTCCTGATATGCGGCCCCCGTCGGGTCTGGATCCTGGCGGTGTGCGGACTGTGTATGGCAGCGGCCATGTTCTCCATGCTCATTGCCTGGACGCCTCTCAGCTCCTGGGTGATCAACGGAGTCCAGGGCAGGTATTTCCTGCCGTTTCTGCCGGTGCTTCTTATGGCCTGCAAAAACAGGCTGGTGGTACTGACCAGGAATATAGACCGGCCGGTGCTCTGTCTCATGTGCTGTCTCAACGGGTATGTGCTGCTGCGGCTGTTCAGCATTGTGTGCACGCGGCTGTGAAAGCCGGACCGGGACCACCGGTTCCGGCCTGGCAGGAAGATAAATCATATAAAAAGGAAGGAAAGAAAAGACAATGGGAAAGATCAAGGTGACTTCCTGCGGGATTGACGGGCTCTATGTCATCGAGCCCACCGTATTTAAGGATGAACGGGGATACTTTGTGGAAACCTACAACCAGAATGATTTTAAGGAGGCCGGGCTGGACATGGTGTTTGTCCAGGACAACCAGTCCATGTCCGTGCGGGGGGTGCTGCGGGGGCTCCATTTCCAGAAGCAGTTTCCCCAGGGCAAGCTGGTGCGGGCTGTCCGTGGGTCCGTGTTCGACGTGGCAGTGGATTTGCGCTCCAGCTCCCCTACCTACGGGAAATGGTTCGGTGTGGAGCTGACTGCCGAAAATAAGAAGCAGTTCTACATTCCGGAGGGCTTTGCCCACGGATTTCTGGTGCTGTCGGATGAGGCGGAGTTTGCCTACAAATGCACGGATTTCTACCATCCCGGGGACGAGGGCGGTCTGGCCTGGAACGACCCGGAGATCGGGGTGGAATGGCCTTTGCAGGAAGGTGTGGAGCTGATTATTTCCGAGAAGGACCGGAAATGGTCCGGGCTTAAGGATACCTTCCGTTTCGCGTAAGGCGGCAGTGGGAGAATAAGGTCCGGCAGGGAAAGGCCGGACCGGGTTACGGTCCGCCAGTGTAACCCGGTCAGACTTCAGAAAGGAAATGCTATGAATTATGTGATTTCACTCTTCCGGGAGATTGTGGGAAAGCGGAAACTGATCTGGGATCTGTCCAGGGCAGATTTCCGCAAACGGTTTGTGGGGTCCTATTTTGGGATCGTGTGGATGTTCATCCAGCCTATGGTGACGGTACTGATCTACTTTTTTGTGTTCCAGATCGGATTAAAGAGTGTGCCGCCGGTGCCGGGGGTGCCTTATGTGCTGTGGCTGATTCCGGGCATTGTGCCCTGGTTCTTCTTCAGCGAGGCCCTGAACAATCTGACCGGATGCCTCCAGGAGTATCATTATCTGGTGAAAAAGGTTGTGTTCCGGGTGGAGATCCTGCCGGTGATCAAGCTGATTTCCTGCCTGCTGGTCCACGGATTTTTCCTGCTGATTATGGTGCTGGTATTCCTATGTTACGGAAAAAAGCCGGAGGGAAGCTGGCTCCAGATGGTTTATTACACCTTTGCGGCGTCGGTGCTGGCTCTGGGAATCGGGTATCTGACCTGCGCGGTCAATGTATTCTTTAAGGACATGGCCCAGATCGTCAGTATCTGTCTGCAGTTTGGCATGTGGCTGACTCCCATTATGTACCACGAAAGCCTGTTCGGCAATGAGATGCCCTGGGTGATCCCGGTTCTGAAACTGAATCCTTTCTACTATATTGCCACCGGGTACCGGGACAGTATGCTGACAGGGAGCTGGTTCTGGGAGCGGCCCAGGCTGACGCTGTATTACTGGGCCGTAACCGTGGCTGTGGGCCTGGTGGGGCTTAAGGTGTTTAAACGCCTGCGGCCGCATTTTTCTGATGTATTGTAACCGGAGGGGGGAAGCCGGATGGAGGGAACACAGTTTCGCAATAAGGTCACCTGGTTTTCTTTCGGATTCAGCCTGCTGGTGGTGTGGGTCCATTCCTACAATGCGGTTCTGTATCTGGGGGACCAGTCTCCGGCAGCGGTGCTGGTCTCCAGGATTCAGCGGGGGCTGGGAGACGGCATAGGACAGATGGCGGTGCCGGGATTCTTTATGATCTCCGGGTATCTCTTCTACCGGAACTGTACCAGGGACCAGGTGGTAAGAAAGCTGAAAAGCCGGGTGCGCAGTGTGCTGGTTCCCTACATTGTCTGGAATTTCCTTTATTATCTGGGCTATGTAATCGGCAGCCGCCTGCCCTGGGTGGCCCAGGTGGTGGGCAAGGGGATGATCCGGTTCAGCCTCCAGGGGGCTGTGGATGCCATCATCCATTATACTTACAATTACGTATTCTGGTATCTGTTCCAGCTTCTGCTGCTGATTCTGCTGGCGCCGGTGCTGTACCCGGTGCTTCACAATGTGTGGAGCCGGGGGCTTTTGTTTCTGGCTCTGTGGATTGTGGTGGCCCGGGATTTGCGGCTGCCTTATGTCAACGGGGACGCCCTGATCTATTACTGTACCGGGGCGCTGCTGTCCATGGAAAGGGCCTGGCGGGAACAGGCAGAAAGGCGGGAACATCCCTGGTACTGGGGGACTCTGGCGGCCTGCGGCGCTTTTGGGCTTTACCGGCTGGGCCTTGCCATGGCCTGGATTCCCTGCTTTGTGCTGTGCAGGCTTCTGGGGGTGGCCGGGATGTGGATGCTGGTGCCTGCCGGGAGACTGCCGGCGGCGAAGCCTTATATGGAGTATAATTTTTTCCTGTATGCCACCCATTTTGCCCAGGTCCGGTTTCTCAACAAGGCAGGGGCCAGGTTCCTGGCAGGAAGCCCGGCGGCGGCCCTGGGGCTGTATCTGGCTATGCCGGTTCTGGTGCTGGGGATTACCTGCGCCATTGGGCGGCAGTTAAAAAGCCGGGCGCCCCAGGTGTGGGGCATGCTTAACGGTGGCAGGTAGCCGGGGCAGAATGGCAGCAGGAGGCTTATTTTTGAAAAGGACAAGGTGGGATTTATGATTAACGAGGTTTATAAGAACATGCTCAGGGGCAAGTCCGTGATCCGGGAGCTGAGTGAGTATGCCACGGAACGGGGGAAGGAGATCGGATATGAGAATGTGTTTGACTACAGTCTTGGCAATCCCAGTGTTCCCTGCGCCCCGGACTATACGGAAGAGATCATCCGGATGCACCGGGAGGACAGCCCCATGGATATCCACGGGTACAGCCCGTCCCTGGGGATTACAGCCGTGCGGCAGGCCGTGGCAGAAAGCCTGAACCGGAGATTCGGCATGGATTATGAGACAAAGCATATTTTCATGACCTCCGGCGCCGCAGGGGCTTTGTCCCACGCGTTCCGGTGTGTCACAAAGCCGGGGGATGAGATTCTGACCTTTGCTCCCTTTTTCCCGGAGTATACCCCTTATGTGAATCTGACCGGGGCAGTGCTGAAGGTGGTTCCTGCCGACACGGAGAATTTCCAGATCAATTTCCCGGCCTTTGAGGAAATGCTTACGGATAAGGTCATGGCCGTGCTGGTGAACACCCCCAACAATCCGTCCGGCGCCGCCTACAATACCAGGACCATCCAGCGTCTGGCGGAGATTCTGTACGCAAAGCAGAAGGAATATGGCCATGACATTTTCCTGATCAGTGACGAGCCTTACCGGGAGATTGTGTTCCAGGGAGCCGATGCCCCCTATGTGAGCAAATTTTATGACAACTCCATTTCCTGCTATTCCTTCTCCAAAAGCTTAAGCCTGCCGGGAGAGCGGATCGGGTATGTGGCAGTGAATCCCAGGGCCACGGACGCGGATGTGCTGGCAGTCATGTGCGGCCAGATCAGCCGGGGCATCGGCCACAACTGCCCTTCCTCCAGCGTGCAGCTTGCGGTGGCAAAGGTCCTTGACCAGACCAGCGACCTGTGGGTGTACGAGACCAATATGAATCTCCTTTATGAGGCCCTGAGCCGCATGGGATTTCAGGTGGTGAAGCCTGGCGGCACCTTCTACATGTTCCCCAAGGCCCTGGAGGAGGATGCCAATGCCTTCTGTATGAAGGCCAAGGAGTATGACCTGATTCTGGTGCCTTCGGACAATTTCGGCGTGCCCGGGTATTTCCGTATGGCCTATTGTATTGATACGGAAAAGGTCCGTCGGTCCATTCCGGTGCTGGAGCGGTTTGCAAGGGAGGTTTACGGAAAATGATTAAGAACATTGTATTTGATATGGGCAAGGTTATGGTGGACTATGACGCCATGCGGGCCTGCCGGGCCTACCTGGAGGATGAGGAGGACCAGCGGCTGGTATGGAGTTCCGTGTTCGTATCCATTGAGTGGGTATTCCTGGACATGGGGTTAATGACCGATGAGGAAGCCCTGGTGCGGATGCAGGAGCGGCTTCCTGGGCGGCTTCATGAGGCAGCCAGATTGTGCCTGGAGAACTGGCACAAACACTGTATGTGGCCTATGGAGGGCATGGAGGACGTAGTCCGCAGGATGAAAGCCAGGGGCTTTGGCATCTATCTTCTGTCCAATGCGGCCATCCGGCTGAAAACCTGCTTCCAGGACGTGATACCGGCCATTGACTGTTTTGACGGGGTGTTCTTTTCTGCGGAAGAGAAGTGCATAAAGCCCCAGCGGATGATCTACGAGCGGTTCTTTGAGCGGTTTGACTTAGTGCCCAGGGAATGCTTTTTCATCGACGACGCACAGATGAACATCGACGGGGCCAGAGCCTGCGGCATGGACGGGTACTGCTTTGCCGACCGGGATGTGGAGAAGCTGAAAAAAGTTCTGGAGGGACTGGGCGTATGAAAGAAAAAGAACCAATATCCGTAAGCCGGCACCTGGAGTTTGACCAGGTGAACCGGGAGCTGCTGGCATTTCTGGATGCCAGTCCCACCAGCTTCCACGCGGTGGCCAGCATGGGGGATATGCTGGAGGCGGCAGGCTGCACCCGCCTGGAGGAAGGCCAGCCCTGGAGCCTGGAACCGGGCCGGGGCTATTATGTAACAAGAAACGGTTCCGCCCTTATTGCTTTCCGGATTCCCCAAAAGGATTTTCTGGGCTTTCAGATCATGGCCAGCCACAGCGATTCCCCGGCCTTTAAGGTGAAGGCCAACGGGGAGATGGAGGTGGACCGGCATTATCTCAAGCTGAATGTGGAGCGGTACGGAGGCATGCTGTGCGCCCCCTGGATGGACCGGCCCCTGTCCGTGGCAGGCAGGATTGTGGTCAGTACCCGGGACGGGGTGGCTGTCAGGCTGGTAAAGATCGACCGGGACCTGCTGGTGATCCCCAACCTGGCCATTCACATGAACCGGGAGGTCAATGACGGATATAAGTATAATGCCCAGAAGGACATGCTGCCGCTGATGGGATGTGTGGAGGACGGCGGGGATGCAGCCGGGGCGCCGGGATACCTGTACCGTCTGGTGGCAGAGGAAGCCGGGGTGGCGCCGGAGGAGATTCTGGACGCAGACCTGTTTCTCTACAACCGGATGAAGGGCACGGTGCTGGGCATGAACCGGGAGTTTGTGTGCAGCGCCAGACTGGATGACCTTCAGTGTGCCTTTGCATCCCTGAAGGGATTTCTGGCAGCAGAGCCGGCAGAAAGCGTGGCAGTCCACTGTGTCCTGGACAATGAGGAAGTGGGAAGCGTTACCAGGCAGGGGGCAGCATCCACCTTCCTGAGGGACGTGCTCCACCGGATTAACCGGGCCATGGGCCGCGGGGAGGAGGAGTACCTGACTGCCCTGGCTTCCAGCTTCATGGTGTCCGCGGACAATGCCCACAGCGTCCATCCCAACCACACCGACAAGGCGGACCCCACCAGCCGGCCCTACATGAACGGGGGCATTGTGATCAAATACAGTGCCAACCAGAAGTACACCACGGATGCGGTGTCCGGGGCTGTTTTCCGCACCATATGCAGCCGGGCGGCAGTGCCCTTCCAGGTATTTACCAACCGGTCCGATATGCTGGGAGGCTCCACCCTGGGCAATATTTCCGGCACCCAGGTGGCCCTTGGCACCGTGGACATTGGTCTGCCCCAGCTTGCCATGCATTCCCCTTATGAGACTGCCGGGGCAAAGGATACGGCCTATCTGGTGGAAGCGGCCAGGGTGCTGTTCTCCACGGCAGTCCGGGGAGACCGGGACGGAAGCTGGCAGGTAATCGGATAACACAATTATGGATATAAAAGGAGAGCTTAACAATGACTAAGATTAGAACCAGGTATGCGCCCAGTCCCACCGGGCGGATGCATGTGGGAAACCTGCGGACCGCGTTATACGCGTATCTGATTGCAAAGCATGAGGGCGGGGATTTTCTGCTGCGGATCGAGGATACGGACCAGGAGCGGTATGTGGAGGGGGCCACGGAGATCATCTACCGGACCCTGGAGAAGACCGGTCTGGTCCACGACGAGGGACCGGACAAGGACGGCGGCGTAGGGCCTTATGTCCAGAGCCAGCGGCAGGCTGCGGGGATCTATCTGGAGTATGCCAGAAAGCTGGTGGAGAAGGGGGAGGCTTACTACTGCTTCTGTACCCAGGAGCGGCTGGATTCCCTGCGAAAGACCGTCAACGGCGAGGAGATCATGACCTATGACAAGCACTGTCTTCACCTGTCCAGGGAGGAAGTGGAGGCCAACCTGGCAGCCGGAATGCCTTACGTAATCCGCCAGAACAATCCCACGGAAGGGACCACCACCTTCCACGATGACATTTACGGGGATATTACCGTGGACAATGGGGAGCTGGACGACATGGTGCTGATCAAGTCCGACGGCTATCCCACCTACAATTTTGCCAACGTGGTGGACGACCACCTTATGGGCATCACCCATGTGGTCCGGGGCAACGAGTATCTGTCTTCCTCCCCCAAGTACAACCGGCTTTACGATGCCTTTGGCTGGCAGGTGCCGGTGTATGTCCACTGCCCCCTGATCACCAACGAGGAGCACAAGAAGTTAAGCAAGCGCAGCGGCCATGCCTCCTACGAGGACTTAATCGACCAGGGCTTTGTGTCCGAGGCAGTGGTCAACTATGTGGCCCTGCTGGGCTGGTCCCCGGTGGACAACCAGGAGATCTTCTCCCTGGAGGAGCTGGTGCAGGTGTTTGACTACCACAATCTCAGCAAGTCCCCGGCCGTGTTCGATGTGACCAAGCTGAAATGGATGAACGGGGAATATTTAAAGGCCATGGAGCCGGAGCGGTTCTATGACATGGCAGAGCCTTATATCCGCCAGGTAATAAAGAAGGATCTGGATCTGAAAAAGATCGCCGCCATGGTGAAGACCCGGATCGAGGTATTGCCGGATATTGGGGACCACATTGATTTCTTCCAGGAGCTGCCCCGGTACGACGTGGCTATGTACACCCACAAGAAGATGAAGTCCACGGCCCAGACTTCCCTGGAGGTTTTGCGGCAGGTGCTGCCGATTCTGGAGGCCCAGGAGGATTTCAGCAATGACGGGCTGTATGAGGCCCTTTCCGCCTATGTGGCGGAGAAGGGTTACAAGACAGGCTTTGTCATGTGGCCGGTGCGGACCGCAGTGTCCGGCAAACAGATGACCCCGGCAGGCGCTACGGAGATTATGGAGGTACTGGGGAAGGAAGAGTCCCTGGCCAGAATCCGGAAGGGGATTGGGATGCTGGAGGAGGCTGCGCAGATGTAGTTTGTCCCGCGGACGGCGAACCAGAGGTCTTCCTGTTATCCTTGTGCTACGGCGGCAAAGCCCTTTTCCAGGTCTGCAATGATGTCGTCGATGTGTTCCGTGCCGACGGACAGACGGATGGTGTTGGGCCTGATTCCCTGATCCAGCAGTTCCTCAGGGGAAAGCTGGGAGTGGGTGGTGGTGGCCGGATGGATGACCAGGGACTTTACGTCAGCTACGTTGGCCAGCAGGGAGAATATCTCCAGGCTGTCAATAAATTTGTGGGCCTCAGTCTGGCCGCCTTTGATTTCAAAGGTGAAGATGGAAGCACCGCCGTTCGGGAAATACTTCCCGTACAAGGCATGGTCCGGATGGCCGGGCAGGGAGGGATGGTTGACTTTCTCTACCAGGGGATGACTGGACAGATACTCCACCACCTTCTTTGTGTTGGCCGCATGGCGCTCCACCCGCAGGGACAATGTCTCCACTCCCTGAAGGAGCAGGAAGGCATTGAATGGGGAAATGGCAGCCCCGGTGTCACGCAGCAGAATGGCACGGATGTAGGTGACAAAAGCAGCGGGACCGGCGGCGTCGACAAAGCTGATTCCATGGTAGCTGGGGTTGGGCGCGGCGATCGGCGCGTACCTGCCGGAGGCCTTCCAGTCAAATCTGCCGCTGTCTACAATGATGCCGCCTAAGGTAGTGCCGTGACCGCCGATGAACTTGGTGGCCGAATGAACCACAATGTCTGCACCATGCTCAATGGGCCGGATTAGATAGGGGGTGC
Source organism: uncultured Lachnospiraceae bacterium (assembly GCA_910577765.1). Lineage (GTDB taxonomy): Bacteria > Bacillota > Clostridia > Lachnospirales > Lachnospiraceae > Brotaphodocola. Next base: position 4,421 of record CAJTOV010000011.1, on the reverse strand, counting down.
CGAAGGTGTTGTCGATGACCAGCGGCAGGCCATGGTCATGGGCAATCCGGGCAACAGCGTCGATATCGGGGATGTCGCTGCCCGGATTGCCCAGGGTCTCCAGGTAAACGGCTTTGGTATTGGGCCGGATGGCGGCGGTAAGCTCCTCCAGGTTGTGGGCATCCACAAAGGTGGTCTGTATTCCCTGCTGGGGAAGGGTGTGGGCCATCAGGTTGTAGCTGCCGCCATAGATAGTCTTCTGGGCCACAAGGTGGTCTCCTGCCTGGGCCAGGGCCTGGAGGGTGTAGCTGATGGCCGCCGCTCCGGAAGCGGTGGCCAGAGCAGCCACACCTCCCTCTAAAGCCGCGATGCGCTTTTCCAGCACGTCCTGGGTGGAGTTGGTCAGCCGGCCGTAGATATTGCCGGCATCCGCAAGTCCAAAGCGGGCCGCGGCATGGGCGGAGTTCCGGAATACGTAGGAAGTGGTCTGGTAAATCGGTACTGCACGGGCATCGGTAGCAGGGTCAGGCTGCTCCTGGCCAACGTGAAGCTGTAGTGTCTCAAATTTATAGCTCATGGAAAAAATCTCCTTTCTGTGTTGTTGACGACAGTATATTCCTATTAACCTACTTTGTCAATAGGTATTTCGCATTTCTTGAAAACCTATTTACCTTGTGGTATGATAGGATAAAGTGGGAGGGATTTTTATGATGGTTTCTACAAAGGGCCGGTATGCACTGCGGTTTCTGGTGGACATTGCGGAACATCAGGGCCATGGGTTTGTGCCGCTGAGAGATGTGGCCGCCCGACAGGAGATATCGGAAAAGTATCTGGAGATAGTAGTGAAGAAGCTGGTAAAGGGCGGACTGCTTGCAGCCATGCGTGGGAAGGGAGGCGGATACCGGCTGAACCGTCCTCCGGAGGATTACCGTGTAAAAGAGGTCCTGGAACTGATGGAGGGGCCTCTGGCCCCTGTGGCCTGTCTGGAACCGGGCCAGGAAGCCTGCCCCCGGCAAAAGGCCTGCCGGACCCTTTCTCTGTGGCAGGGCCTGGACCGGGTAATCTCCGATTATCTGGCCCAGTTCACTCTGGCGGATCTATACAATAAGAAGCCGTGATCCTCCGGTTATTTTTCCCCGTTTTCCGGATGATTCTTTGCCATGGACCGTTTCAGCACCAGAATATCTTCTTTACAGTACCGGGTCATATATTCCAGCACCCGGCAGCTAAACAGCAGCCGTTCCCGCAGCATGGGGTCATCCAGGCTGCACCCTATGACTTCCTCAATTTTGTGGATCTTGTAGAGCATGGTATTGCGGTGAATGAACAGGGCTTTGGCCGTTTCGGTGGTGTTGCGCTCATGGACCAGATAGGTCTGGAGAACCTGGACTAAGTTGGTGCCGTTTTTCTTGTCGTACATGACCAGGGCAATGCTTTCGTTGTTGCACAGATGAACCAGGTTCCGGCTTCCCAGGGTCTGGCGGGCGGACTGGGCGGCCAGTTCAATGACCTGGTAAATGCTGTATTCCTCATAGTAGTAGATCCTCTGCTCCGGATGCATGGCAGTTCCCAGGCGGAGGGCGGCATGGGTCTGGTGGTAGATGGGAGGCAGGGAGGTAAGGAACTCCGAGGAATTGCCGATACAGGCAAAGCCATTGTAGGTCTCCAGAATCTTCATCAGGCCCTGCCGGTTAACAGACAGACGGCTTCCCCGGGTCATTTTGCGGATGACCAGCAGAATCTCTCCCTGGTAGGTGGTAATGTTGCTGAAGGGGAACAGCACCTCCAGCTGACTGATCACATAGTTCCAGGGGATCATGCTCCGGTCCTCTGTACCGGGGAAGGAGACCAGCATCAGGTGGTAGTAGCGGCGGGTGGCCAGACGGATCTGCTTCAGGCGCTCTGCCAGTTCCCCGGGGTCTGTCAGGCGGCATTCGATTAAGTCTGCGGCCAGCATACCAAACTCTGCATTCCGGGCATAATCGGCACCCTGGTTGCTGAACATGTATTCTGCCACATACTCTGCCACAATCCCGGCCAGGTCCGCATAACAGGCATTGGGCTCCCGGCCGTTGAGGATCATGCACAGCCGGTACATCAGATCGTCGTGATAGCGGATCAGCCGGACAATGGTATAGTTGCCGCTGATGCTGGAAATGTATTCCACCGAGGATTTGTCCGGGTGGGGGCGGAGATTTTTCTCATGGCGGATGGCTTGAATGGTGTCAAAGGACTGGTACCCGTTGTCCCGCAGCTCATCTGCGGTGGCATCGGACACGGCAGGATCGTACACAGCCGCAACATGCTTGTATCCGGCATTGACCAGCAGAATGGTACCGTGGATTTCCTCGGCGGCACGGTCCAGAAGTTTCTGGAGGCCGCCGTTTTGATAGACTACCTCATGGAGTCTGGCATCCCAGGCGTGGAACCGGTGAATCTTTTCATGGATGGAATTGTACAATGAAAACAGGCTGCTTCCGGTCTCAATCAGGAACAGCTGCGGCGGCACCAGCAGGCCGGTGAGAGGATCGTCAGGCCCGGAGGCATCCCGGCCGCTGACCAGAATGCAGGCCCCCTTTTGGGGGACGCGGTGGTTCTGGATGGCCTCCCGGACCAGGGCCGGAGTGCCGATGTAAAGGCATGCCGGGTCCAGCAGGCAGGTACCGGATTCCAGAAATCTGATGCCGCCGTGAAGCCGGGGCCAGTGCTGTCCCTTATGTGCCCGGATTACAATATCCTGTATCCAGAATAAGATCATCGCGAAGGTGTATTTTCCCATGGCTGCCTCCTTGTCTCTGTATGTGGTAGTATAACAGTTTTGCGGGAAAATAAAAAGATTTTTGAGGTAAAGTACCCATGTGCACTGTGCACATGTTTTTTCGACAGAATTTGGGCTTTCTGGCCATAGGTTTCCCCCGGCTGCCATGTTATTTTATTAACATAAGGCAGAAAAGGGGGTATTTTGTTATGTCACTGGTTCTTGTTTTCTTTCTGGGGTTTATCATCGCAGTGGTAGTGGGCCAGAAGCTGAAAATCAACTGCGGATTTGTAGCCATTGCACTGGGATTCGTGATCACCTGGATGTTTGGCGGGGAGAACAGTTCTTCCAACGCCTTTATCAAGGCATTTCCCGTTACGCTGTTCTGGAATTACACCATTCCGGTGATTTTCTATGCATTTGCAAGCGCCAACGGCACCATGCAGCTTCTGGGTAAAAAGATTGCCTATCAGTTCCGCAATGCCCGGTGGGCCCTGCCCTTTGCCATCTCCATTGTAGCGGCCGTGGTGGCGGCAGCCGGTGCGGGTACCATGAATACGGCCATCGTAGGGCCTCTGGCCTGGGGCATGAGCGTGGCAGCCGGGGTCAGTCCCCTGGTGGTGCCCTTTGCGCTGTGGTGCGGCTCCTTTATGGGCTCCTTCCTGCCCTGGACCTCCAACGGTTCCCTTCATGTGGGCATGTACGGACAGTATCTGGAAGGGGTGGACCCTCTGGCCATGTGCATGCGGTCTGCCGTGTACAATTTTATGATGGCGGTTGTGATTCTGGCGGCGGTGTATTTCCTCAACAAAGCATGGAAGCTTAACGAAAACGGCGCCGACGATTTCATGAATGCCCCGGAGCCTTTCAGCAAAGAACAGCGCAATACCATGGTGATCATTCTCTCCTGCATTGCCCTGCTGCTGGTTCCTTCCGTGATCAACCAGTTTGCCAAAAATCCGGTCTGCACCTGGATGAGTAAGAACTTAAGCATGCCGGTGACCGCTACCGCAGGCATCAGTCTGGTGGCAGTTCTGGGGGGCAATGATTTGAAAAAGGTGTTCGCTAAGGATGTTAACTGGAATATGATCTTCATGATCTCCGGCATGGGCATGTACTGTACCCTGGCCAACACCCTGGGGGTCGTGGATACCCTGGGAGAGGCCATGCAGACTCTGCCGCCGGCCCTGATTGCTCCCTGCTTTTCCCTGCTGGGTTCGGCCTTAAGCTTCGTGACTTCTGCGGCTACGGTCCAGCCCCTGATGATGTCCATGATTCCGGCCCTGGCGCCGGTAGCCGGTGTGCCCTACGGCGCCCTGGTGATTCCCCTGATGCTGGGCACGGGATGTACTTCCATGAGTCCCATTTCCACCGGCGGCGCCCTGTGTCTGGTGGGATGTCCCAATGAGGATTCCCCACGGGTGTTTAACCGGCTGCTGGTAACGGCCATTGTGGTAATGTTTGTGACAGCGGCTGTGTGTGCTACGCCGGTGATTCTGATTGGGGCGTAGAGTGTGAGGAGGATGCTTCTGCAGGATTGAAACATTCTCAATGAAACCAGGCCACATGTAACAGTTCAAGGGGGATCTGAACTGTTACATGTGGCCTTTTCTGTTTGCGGAGCAGAGGATACCCTCAGTGGACAAGGGGACACACGGTTTTGCACCACAGATTTGCGATTCTG
>CAJTOV010000010.1 GCA_910577765.1 uncultured Lachnospiraceae bacterium | reverse complement strand
GCAAGAGCCAGTGTGGTGGACCTGGTGGAGGCAGTCAACGGAGTCGTCCTGAAATAGAGAAGTGATCAAAAGGCAGGTGGTGAGGTATAAAAAAGATAGAGATTGTCATACGGGAAATAGAGGAAACGGAGGATGTTTCGGAGATGGTCCTCGCGTCTTTCACAGACACGGAGATCCAGCAGAACGAAGCAGAACCGCAGACTCTGTTCTTTCCAGGCCTGGAGATTCATCTGAAAGAGCAGACGGTATATAAGGAGCGCCCACGGGGAAGGAGGCATGGCGGCATAGGACGGTGGAGAATATCCTTTCCAACGGGAAATACAAAGGCGATGCCCTCCTGCAGAAGTGCTGCACGGTGGACTTCCTTTCCAAGAAGCGCAAGGCCAACGAAGGGGGAGGTGCCGGTGGATTTCAACGAGAGACTGTTCCACCGGCTTGTGGATTACGCAGCGGATGCTCAACCGTGCCATGCGCAGCGGCCTATTCCAGGCCCGGTGGACCGGCTGTGATGCCACATATGGGAATGACCATGATTTTCTGGACGGTCTCGAACTGCCGGAGGGGGTATGGTATTTTGCGGCAACGGATGCAAAAGAACAGGTATTCCGTGAATATACGGAGATGCATTACCCGGAAATAGGAAGGGGCCGTCCCCGGAAGCACCCGGTATTGTCAGGGAAAACGGTATCCGTGTGGGAAACCGCAGAAGACCCGTCCGTCCCAGGGGAAACGGCTGTACTGGCAGAAGGTGCAAAGGGACCAATCGCGGCGGAGAGGAAATTTATCCGCTGTTTTGCTTGCCGCGAAGATGGAAACCGGAATTATGTGAAACCGGGACCGGAAATATGGCTTTACCTGAGGGAATATGCGGATGGGGAGACCAATACTTCTTTTCCAACGCACCGGGCGAACTCCCGGCCCATGAACTGGACAGGGCGGCCACACTGAGGCAGCTGATAGAAGCAGAAATGGATGCTGCCCTATGACATAAGAAAACCAGTAGAAGGGAGATCTCCAGTCTGACAATAAGAGAAACGGACATTCCTCTAGGACCTTCAGGAGCCAGTGCTTCCGGGAATTTTTGAACATCAGCGCGGCAACCCTATTTTAATATGTTTAGAAAGGAATCACTCCCACCAAGGTACATAAAACCAGTGTAGCAATACTGGCAGGCCATAAGATTCTGAGAGAGTACCGGATATGCTCACCTATGGACAAGTCTGTCAGGCCAAGACCTACATAGTTAGTAGCAACCGATGGGCTTAAGGGTGTTCCAAGCGTAGCGGTAAGAAGAAACGTAACGGCGACCGTTTCCGGGGATATGCCATAAGGCTCCACGACACCGATGACAATGGGTAAAAGGGCATAGTAAAAAGCGTTGGTGCCCAAAATCATCAGAACTGGTACGGCTAACAATGCCACAAACCAGTGAAGGTGAGGCGTGATGGCTTCGGGAAGCATGGCGATAATAGCGTTTGCCATGGCATTGATCATGCCGGATTCCTTCAGTACTCCCATAAAAATTCCTACGGAAAAAAGCGTTACCGTAAGACTTACGGCCTGGGAACCATATTCCTTGATCTTTTTGTTCTGATCCTTGACATTAGGAAAGTTTACAACCAGAGCCGCCACATAGGCGATCATAAAGACCACGTACAGAGGAAGGGGAGTGTCAGCAAATAAAATTGCCAGCAGGCCGATGGTAAGAAGCAGGTTAAAGAGCTGGTTCTTTTTATGTCCCGCCTGCTCCTGGGATTTGCCGGAGTCTGTTTCCATCAGGGCCAGCTTGCTGATATCCGCGCCATGTTTCTGTTCAATACGGGCAACCACGACGACAATACCGGTGGATACGATTACCAGGCAGATAAGTCCGGGAAGGAGGCTGGCATACAGCTCGTTGGCCGGAACCTGGATAACCGTAGCGGCCCGGAGTGTGGGACCGCCCCAGGGAACCAGATTCATGACTCCATACATACCGCACATGGAGGCCAGAAGAGCCTGGGGGCGTATTCCTGCCTTTTTGCAGAGAGGAAGAAACGCGGGCACCACAATTAAAAAGGTGGTGGCTCCCGATCCATCAAGATGGGCGACAAAGGTGGTTACCATGACGGCAAGCAGAATGGTTGTGATGCTTTTTCCCGTCCGTTTCATGAGAAAATCTACCATGGGGTCAAAAAGCCCCATTTCCGACATCAAAGTAAAATAGCTGATGGCAAATACAAACAGCACTGCGGTGTCCAGCATGGAAGCCATACCTGTCTCAATAAATTCCGTAAGCTCTTTGAAACTGAATCCCAAAATCAGAGAGACAACAACAGGAAGCACCGTAAATACTACTGGCGGAGCGGCTTTGCCGCTTACCAGAATACACATCAACACCAGCATAAAAATAAATCCGACAATTGCGATAAAGTCCATAACCATTCTCCTTAGTCATTGATATAGATATATCCGTCCATGATCCGTCTGGCGGTCCGTACCGTACCACCTTTTACCACGTGTTCCCCATCCATCTCCAGTTTTATAGGCATAATTCCATAGGGATGCCCGATATAAAAGATACCTTTCTCTTGCGGGGCTTTCGCCGCATTCCACACAATGGTTCCCGGAATAGAAGCAGCGGAGGCAGTGGCGATTCCCACAGTAATGGGGTGAGTCTTATGAAAAGAACCTACGGAGATTACCCGGGAACAGATATTCATAGTCTCCGCCGGTACCAGCTCCCCGTGGGCCCCCACATAATCATGGGGAGAGGATATGATGGATACTTTCGGCACGGAAAGAGACAGATGTCTGGCGTCTTTCGGGTCATTAACGAACCCGAATGCCGCTGCCGCGCAGCCGCGAATCGCTTCCACATGGTCCAGAATACTTTGATTTGTGACGAACTCCACGATTTCGGAGCCGCCAAGCCCTAAATCAGCAGCCTGGATGAAGACAACGGGATTGGAACAGTCGATCATGGTGACTTCCACGGGAGGATAATGTTCCGGCCGGAGAAGATCCTTCTTGTTTCCGGTGGGAAATAATTTTCCAGTAGAAGCTCCGCCCGGATTTTGAAAATAAACATCAATTCCGGAACCGGTTCCTGGAACGCCGGTAACCGCCGTATCTCCAACCGTCATGGATTTTCCGTTTTTTACCCTGACATGCTCCTCAATGATCTTCTTGGTATTGGTATTATAGATCTTGACAACCGTTACAGGTTCTGTGGCCGGTACCAGTCCCTCATCAATGGCAAAAGGCCCCACTCCACAGGAGATATTGCCGCAGTTGGCATGGGATTCTACTACGGCTGAGTCCACGCCCACCTGAAAAAAGGTATAATCCACATCGCAATCCTTTCGGCGGGAGGGGGCGATCACGGCTATCTTGCTGGTAGTGGGATGGGCTCCCCCGATTCCGTCAATCTGTTTTTTATCAGGCGTTCCCATAACCTTTAAAAACAGTTCCGGCCACTTTTCTTTGTCATCAGGAAGATCCTTTTCATGGAAATAAACGGCTTTGCTGGTCCCGCCTCTCATATAGACACATGGATATCGTTTCATATGCAATTCCTCGTTTTTCGATTTTTCATATCAAATCCGGATTTTTATTATGATGGCCTTATCATATCAGAATTTTTCCATGCTGTAAAATGATAATATATTATAATATTCCATGTGTTTTTGTTATGAAAAGAAGAAAATTGCCTTGAGGGCCACTGGATGCCATGATATACTTTAGCCTATACAGACAGCCCTAAACTACGAGAACGGAGGAGAAAATTCTATGAGTGAGCAGGATCTGGAATTGCTTTTGAAGCTTAACCAGTATAAAAATATCACAAAGGCGGCTGAAAGGCTCCACACGACTCAGCCGGCATTGACACGGCGGGTGAAAGCGCTGGAGGAAGAACTGGGGGTTCAGCTTTTGATCCGCTCCAGGAACGGTGTGATCTTTACACCTCTGGCAGAAGGAATACTGCCAAAGATCCGGGAGTTATCCGAAACGTTCCAATCTGTGCGAACCTACCTGGATATTAACTCCGGCTATGTGGGTGGAACCGTGAAAATCGGATTATCCATTAATTACGCCCAATACCGGCTGGCAAAGGTCCTGAAAGAATTTTTATGTCAGTATCCAAAGGTGAAGGTGGATATCAGAACCACACAGAGCCAGAGCCTTTATCCCATATTTATGAACAAAGAAATTTCCCTGGCCGTATTGAGGGGAGAATATAAATGGGACGCGGGATGCCGGCTGTTTAACCAGGAGTCTGTGTGTGTCGTTTCTCTGGAGGAGTTTGACATTCCTTCCCTGAATCAGAGAAACTATTTAAGAAGAAGCTCCGAGGAAGCCTTTCGGGCAGGGATTCAGAGATGGTTTGATGAGAACAGGCTGAACCCTCAGAATCAAGTCTATATTGATAACATCACCACAACCCTTGAACTGGTGAAGGCCGGGCTGGGCTGGGCGATTTTGCCGGAGGTGTGCCTGGATCATTTCCAGGGCGTAAAAAAGCCCATCATTTATCAGGATGGAACGCCGTTTCTCAGAAACTCTTATATCCTTTACCGTAAGGAATATCTGGAATTGCCCCAGGTCGCGTTGTTTGTAGAAAAGATTATTTCCCATGGGAATGTGGCACCCTGACCCGGATAAACCGGAAAGGCTTTTGTAATTCTTGGGGCTCCGCAAGGATGACCGGATTCGGGAAATCATTCAGGAAACCGGAAGGACCGAAGGGTTGATCCACATCTTTTCCGCCATGGAACAGTGCAATATTTATAAAACCTGGCATGACAAGGCTGTGGGAAAGACATTCCTTAAGTTTGACCAGGGCAAATTCATTGACAAAGAACCGCAAATGATTTCATAGACAGATTTCCCTTTTCATACGCACCTATTAATGATATAATCATTCCTATATCCGTATGAAGTAACCGCCCCGAACCGGGTCCGGCCGGCGGTCTGTAGCGGAACAAATGACGGTCAGCAATACCCGGAAATCGGTCTATGGAGGATAGGAGTATGGATAGTTTAAGGGCGGTTTTTAAAGAGAACGTTAAAGATGCGCCGGTGGATGGAGGCCATGGCCATCACAGCAGCATGCAGAGCGTTCAGAATCTGGAGGCTGTCATCAATGAGGGCCTTCGGGTTGCCCTGCTGGAGGAGACCCCGGACCAGTCCCTGGAGGTACTGCTGGAGCATCTGGGAAAGGCGCTTAATGGGGAACGGACCTATATATTTGAACAGAACCGGTCCGGCGGCGACGACAACACCTATGAGTGGGTGGCAGAAGGAGTGGAGCCGGAGAAAGAGAATCTTCAGAACGTCCCTCCCCAGGTGTGTGCAAGCTGGTACCGGAATTTTGGTATCGGACGGCATATTGTCATTGAGAGCGTGGAGCAGATCCGGGAGACAGAACCGCTGCAATATGAGAATCTGAAGCGGCAGGGAATCCATTCCCTTGTGGTGGTTCCCCTTTATGACAGGAAACAGGTCATTGGCTTTTACGGTGTGGATAACCCTCCGGTCAAGTCCCTGGAATACGCATCCAATATGCTTCAGACGGCGGCATACTTTATCGTATCCTCCCTGAAACGGCGCAATCTGGTCCGGCAGCTCCAGAAGCGCAGCTACAATGTGCTCCATGCCCTCAGCGTGGACTATCTGGGTATTTACCAGGTAAGCCTGGATACCGGGAAATGTGAAGTATACCGGGACAGCGGGCGGATGAGTATGGACTGGGCCGTGGGCTTCGGGGAGGGCTATGAGGCAGCCATGGAGCAGTACATTGCCCGGTATGTGGTTCCCAGGGACCAGGAACGGCTCAGGGCCGTGACCAGGAAAGACTATGTGCTGGGGCAGCTTCGCACCAGAAAGAAGTTCTATGTCCGGTATCAGGAAAAGGACGGTTCCCATGGACTGAAACACCTGGAGCTTCATTTTTCCGCCACGGAGAAGACCGAGCTTGAGAACTGTGCCATCTTTGCCCAGCGGGATGTAAATGCGGTGGTGGAGCAGGAAGAGAAGAACAAACTGGAGGCAAGGCAGAGTCTGGAGGATATTCTGGAGGGAGCCAGGACCGGGATCTGGACCATTGAGCTGGAGGAAGGCTGCCAGCCCAGGATGTATGCGGACCGTACCATGCGGATTCTCCTGGGAGTCCCGGAGGAAACCGGGCCGGAAGAATGCTACCGCCACTGGTTTGACCACATTGAGCCGGACTATGTGTCCATGGTCCAGGAATCGGTGCGGGAGATCCTGGAATCCGGGCGCTCCGAGGTGATCTATCCCTGGAATCATCCGGAGCTTGGGAAGATTTACGTCCGCTGCGGCGGCGTGCCGGACCGGACATTTAAGAAAACAGGCGTCAGTCTTAACGGATACCACCAGGACATTACCGATACCATGGTCACCAGGAAGAAGCAGGAGCAGGCCATTATGGAACTGCTGGAAAAGGTCAGACGGGCAAACTCGGCCAAAAGCGAATTCCTCTCCCACATGTCCCACGACCTGCGCACGCCTATTAACGGAATCCTGGGAATGCTGGCCATTATGGAGAAAAGCCCGGATGACCAGGAGCAGCAGAAGACATGCCGGCAGAAAATCCGTGTGTCCACAGAGCACCTGCTGTCCCTGGTCAACGACGTACTCCAGGTCAGCAAGCTGGAAAGCGGAAGACCGGCGGTGGTGGAGGAACCCTTTGATCTTCCGGATACACTGAAAGACTGTGTGGCTATCCTGTCCGCCCAGGCGGAGGCCAGGGGCATCCGTCTGGTACTGAAGGAGACGGACTTAAAACACCCCGGGGTCACCGGGAATCCGCTGCATTTAAGAAAGATCCTTATGAATGTCATGGACAATGCCATCAAATACAACCGGCCTCACGGTTCCGTATTCATAAGGGCAGAAGAGACCGGCTGCCAGGATCAGACGGCAACCTTCTGCTTTGTGGTGGAAGATACCGGGATCGGCATCGGGGAGGACTTCCAGAACCATATTTTTGAGCCCTTTACCCAGGAACACCAGGATGCAAGGACCCACTACCACGGGGCCGGGCTTGGGATGTCCATTGCCAAGAAGCTGGCAGACCAGATGAAGGGCACCATTGACCTGGAAAGCCAGGTGGGCAGGGGAAGTATCTTCCGTATCACCCTGCCCCTGGGCATCCAGGAGACAGAAAATACCCGGTCCGGGGATGAAGAGCGGAATGTCCGGGATGATATTGCCGGAATGCGTGTTCTCCTGGTGGAGGACAATGAGATCAACTGTGAAATCGTAGAGTTCATGCTCCGGGAAGCAGGAGCACACACCGTGACCGCCAACGACGGAAAAGCAGCCGTGGATGCCTTCGCAGCATCGGCTCCGGGCACCTTTGACTGTGTGCTTATGGACCTGATGATGCCGGTTATGAGCGGATATGAGGCCGCCCGTGTGATCCGCGGCCTGGACCGGCCGGATGCCCGGACCGTGCCCATTATTGCCTTGTCAGCCAATACCTTTGAAGAGGATATTACCATGGCAAAGGCTGCCGGCATGAACGAACATCTGGCCAAGCCGGTGGACATCCGGAAAATGTTCCGGGTCATGAGCCGCTTCCGGTCCAGGCAGGAGTAGGACCAGGCAGGAACAGGCCCCCAGAGCCGGCAGACCGCAGACGTTCCGGGGCCTGGGATGCAGGAACCGTCACTTGGCGCCCAGAAGCCATACCAGACCCATGGCAATGGGCTCTACATAGGTAATCAGAAGCAGGGCAATGGTCAGGGCAATAATATAGGGCATACATGCCTTGGAAATCTGCTCAAAGCTCATGTTCTTACTCATGCCGCAGGCCACATACAGACAGTTGCCTACCGGCGGGGTGATCATGCCGATGCCCAGGTTCACGATCATGACGATGCCAACCAGGTAGGGGTCCACGCCTACGCTTTTTAACACCGGAAGCAGAATCGGTGTGAACAGTGCAATGGCCGAAACCGCATTTAAGAACATGCCGGCAAACAAAAGCAGGATGTTGAACAGAAGCAGCAGGATGTATTTGTTGGTGGTGACACTGAGCATGGCGTCTGCCACGAGCTGGGGAATATGTCCTCTGGTCAGAACCACACTGAAGCACTGTACGCTGCCCAGAATCAGCATGATGGTGCCGGCACCTACGGCGGTATTTACCAGGATTCTGGGGATATCACTCCATTTCAGGTTCTTATAGATCCATTTGCCGCAGACCAGACCGTATACACAGGCAATGGCGCCGCTTTCCGTAGGTGTAAAGATACCGCTGTAAATACCGCCCAGAATGATCAGGGGCATAATCAGCGCCCAGATGCTTCCGAAGAAAGTGGCAATGGCTTCTTTGGCAGTAACCTTTTCTGCCGTTACGGTAATATCATGGTTCTTTACATACATATGGGCATAGGCCATCATCAGAACCGCCATGAGAAGGCCCGGTCCGAAGCCGGTCAGGAACAGGGTGCCTACGGAAACCTCTGCCAGAACCGCATAGGAGACCATGCCCACGCTGGGAGGAATGATCTGTCCCAGGGTGCCTGCCGCTGCTGCGGTAGCCAGGCTGAAATCCTCGTCGTATCCGTTCTTCTGCATCTCGGGGGCCATGATGCCTCCGATGGCGGCTGTGGTGGCCGGGGAAGAGCCGGAGATGGCTGCGAAGAAGGCGCTGGCCGCAATGGTCACATAGGCCATTCCCCCCTTAAAGCGGCGGAAGAACAGATTGATAAAGTCAACCAGCTTTTTGCTGAGTCCGCCGTCTCCCATCAGGTTGCCGCACAGAATAAACAGCGGAATCGCCATAAGCTGGTAGGAAGTCATGCCTGCAAACAGCGTCTGGGCGACCACCACCATGTTCATGCGGATGCCTCCCATAATGATGGTGACCACAGCGGCCAGCCCCAGGCTTGCCGCAATGGGGGTGCCGATCAGCAGGAGTACACAGAACGTACCAAACAGCCAGAGTACCATTTATTCCACCTCCTCTAAGATTTCTTCCATTGTCTTTTCTTTTCCGCTGTCAGCCTCCGGCTTTTTCACCAGCTGCTCCAGGGCCAGATAAACACTGTAAACAGTAAGCATACACAACCCTGCCATCATGACAATGTAGATCATGCCCATGGACCACTTTAGGATCGGTGTGGTCTGTCCCATAAGCTTGGGAAGCTGGGCAAAGCAGTAGTAGATAACCAGGGCGTAAAAGAATGCACAGGCAGCCCAGCTTAAAAACTTCATGATCCGTTTTACCAGGGGAGCCATCTGGTTCTGGATCAGCTCCACACCGATGAGCTTTCCTCTTCTGGCAGCAATATAGCTGGCAAAAGTGGTGCCCCAGAGGAAGAAGTACTGGCTTAATTCGGTGGTCCAGTTGGCAGACAGTGCCGTCATTCTGGCAACCACCTGCAAAGTGACGCAGAACAGCATACCGCCTACGGACACGGCGGCGCCGGCAAAGGCAAGCTTATCCATAAGCTTAAATACATAATCGAATACTTTCATATAGACCGTTGATCCCTCCTTAAATGATTTAAGCCGAGCGGTGAAGCCCGGCTTACGTTACGGTTTGCAACAGTCCGGGTGCACCCTGGACTGTTGCCGCGGTTCATAGCTGCACCACGATCCGTAACCGGTTAAACATTGACATAGGAATTAGTTGCCCACCTTTGCCTTGGCAGCCTCCAGAGCCTCAATATAGGGTCCCAGATCGGTCTCTCTGTACTTGTCATACACACCGGCAACTGCATTCTGGAAGCCGGACAGATCCTCAATATAGGTAACCTCAATATCAGCGCCCTCGGCAAGCACCTGCTCCAGCTGTTCTTCCTCAGTCTTCTTTGCCAGCTCAATCTGATACTTGGCAGCCTCGTCAAAGGATTTCATCAGGGCATCCTGCTGCTGGGCAGTCAGAGAGTTCCACAGATCCAGGTTCATGCCCACCGGCTCCACAGAGAATACGTGGCGGGTCATGGAGAAGTAGCGGTTTACCTCAAAGTACTTGTTGTTGATGTAGTTGTTCTGGGGATTCTCCTGGCCGTCAACCGTACCCATCTGGAGTGCGGTGAAGATTTCGGAGTTGGCCAGGGGAACCGCCTGCATGCCAAGGGCTTCCATCATGTCAGCAAATACCTGGCTCTCTGCGATCCGGATGGACAGTCCCTTTAAGTCCTCCACCTTCTCAATGGGGCGCTTGGAGTTGGAGACATTCCGCCAGCCGTTGTACCAGTATCCCAGAAGCTTGATTCCCTGGGCCTCACAGTCCTCGGCAAAGATTTTGCACTCGTCGGTGTTCATCATGGCAAAGGCCTGCTCCGCGCTGTCAAACAGATAGGGCATGTTCAGCGCATCAAAAGAGGGAACCACGTTGGAAACACTCATAGGGTTCTCAATAAAGATATCAATGCTGCCTGCGGCGGTTCCTTCTATAGACTTGGAACCGGCTGCCAGCTGGTTGGAAGGATAGATATCCAGCTCCATGGTGCCGTTGGAGTATTCTTTCAGCTTCTCGTTCCAGAATTCCGATCCCTGCTGATAGGGATGGGAAGTGGCGCCGCTGTGGTGAACGGCAAAGGAATACTCCACTGCACCTGCGGGAGCCTGTTCTTCCTTCTTGTCCCCGGATTCCCCGGCTGCTGCGGTTGTCCCGGCTGCGTCGCCGGCTGCTGTGCTGGCAGGCGCCGGTGAAGAGGATGACGAGCATGCGGCTGTGGATGCAACCGTCAGTGCACACATGGTTACTGCCAAAACTTTTTTCAGATTTTTCTTCATAATCTTTCCCTTTCCTCCATTGGGTTCTTTTTATGCCCTGCCGTGAAAATCTGTGTTTTCCGCGGCTGACAATTCTAATCTACTGGCCCAGGCAAAAAAAGTCAAGAAGTCTGCCAATGCATTATTTTCAACGTTTTCGCCGTTAAATTTCTCTTTTCTGTTGTGCAAAATGCCATGGTTTGAAAAAAATGAACCAGGTTCTATCAATTTTTTCAGTATTTAAAGAATGGAAGAATCTGGCAGAAGTCATTGAATGAAAAAAATGATGGAAGTCAAAAAACCCCTGTCTCTGGACAGGGGGGATTGGGGCCAGGTATTTGGTTACTTTTTCCGGAAGGCTCCGGGAGTGGTTCCGGTGTATTTCTTGAAAGAGCGGGTCATGGTAAGGGTGTTGCTGTATCCGACAAACTCGGCAATATCCTTCAGGGACGCATCCGTGTGGGCGATCTCAAACTTGGCAGCCTCAATCCGCATGTGATGGAGACATTCCAGAAATCCCTGGCCCAGATTCTTCTGGAATTCCCTGGAAAGGGTGGGAAGACTTAAGTGAAACATTTCCGCCAGCATGGACAGGGAAAGCTCCGGATTGCGGAAATTCTTCTCCATGTACTGGTAAAGATTCATAAACTGTCTGGAATAGGACTTCTGTTCCTTCTTGTCCCGGTGAAACTCCTGGAAGCGGTCAAAGATCCGTTTCCACTGCTGCAAAAGCAGCTCCGGGTCATCGGAGGATTTCATCACATCCAGGTCCAGATGCATGCTTTCCAGAAGCGCCGTGGCGGCCGGACTGGTCTCCGTCAGCATACAGAAGGTCAGCTCCAGCAAAGCGCCAAGCTGCCGGGTCCGCAGATACCTGCTTTTCTGGCCGGCAATGGACAGGAGCATCTCCTTAAAACAGAGAAAGGCTTCCTCATACCTTCCCAGATACACCAGGTCCGCCATGTTCAGATGCTGTTTCAGAAGCCGGTTCATGCGGACGGTTTCCGTACGGCCGCTTTCCTGCTCATCCAGGAGACCGGCATGGGCCATGGCCTGGCGACAGGCCCGGCCCAGATGCTCCTGGCCGTTTTCCACATTGCTGATGCCAAAGCAGATGTGCTTGTGCATGGAAGCCTTGGCGTCTGCGATACACCCTGCCACGCCCTGGCGGATGGTATCCTCCGGCATGTCTTCCCGGACGGGAAGAATCACAAGAAGGTGCTGCCGGAAAAAGAGGAATTCAATACCAGGAGCCGGAAACTGTCTGCGGAACAGCTCCTGGAGGGTGGTGACGGTGATGCTCTGGCGGACGGTTCCTTCCCGGGTGCTGCCGTGCTCCAGCAGCCAGCGGCCGTCGTCCGGATACAGAACCACCAGTACATAGCAGCCCAGCAGGTCCGGGATTCCCAGCTTCTTAAGCTGGTCCGGGGTGACGGAAAGAGTCTGTCCCAGAATCAGCTGGGTCAGATAGGCAATCTTCAGCTGGCGGTTCTTCTGGTCCAGAAGCTGTTCATCCCCCCTGATTTCCTCTTTGTAATGAAGGATTGCCTGGGAAATGGTTTCCAGCTCGTCGGTGGTTCCGGGAATGGCCGGCAGTGCTGTACTGATCCGTTCCAGGGGTTTGAAAATATGGGAGGAGGTAAACCAGAGCAGCTCCAGGGTCACGGCAAGCCACAGCATATTCACCAGCAGAAAAATGGAAAACCAGTTCTCACTGAAGATGCCGGAGGTGGTGTCCCGTCTGGCTACCACCATCAGGAGAAGGGGAAGGGCCTCCTGCTTAAAACTTAGGACCGCATAGTCCCCTGCGGTCTGCACCGGAACCTGCAGATCCAGGCTCTGGAAGTCGATTCCCAGCTGGGAAAGCACCGGCTGGGGCCTGCGGTACAGCCAGGTGTCATTCTGAAAACGGCAGCATACCTGTATGGTCTCGTAGGTTCTGCCGCTGTGCTCGTTAAGCAGGGAATCCATCCAGGCCCGCTCCGTCAGGCCGCACAGCAGGAGGATTCCGTTCTCCCCCACGGACCGGACGATATAAAGGCGGGAAACGGCGTAATCGGCGGACCTGGCTGCCAGGATATCCCCGTCTGCGGCCGTGTGCAGGTCCCCCAGGATACCCAGAAGCTGTTTTAATTCCCGGGTGGAGACACAAAGGGCCCCATAGCGCCCGCCTTCGGTGACTGCGATGGAAACGCCGTTCTGGGGGTTGTAGACTGCCAGCTCGGAATAGTACTGGTTCACATTGACCATGTTCCGCAGATGGCGGTAGGCCGTATAGCCCCGGCTGTTGCTGATGAAAAGATCATCCTCTGCGATGCGGGTGTCCTCCTGCTTTAAGCAGCGCTCCAGGTCCTTGGGACCGCTGTTTTCCAGAAAGGAAAGGATGGATGGGGTGATTTTTAAGTCCCTGCAAAAATTGTCCGTACTGTCCCGGATGTTTAAGAAGGCATCCAGATTGGCCTCAAACTGTCCATAGTACTGGTTCTGGTACTGGTCTGAGGTGCGCCGTTCCACTTTCAGCAGGGCGAAGAACAGGACCAGGCAGATCACCGTGATATTCACCACCACCAGCACAAGCAGCCGCTGCCTCCGGCTCAGGGACAGAAACCGTTTTTTATAAGTACGTATATCCATGATGATTTCTCCGCAATATGTAAACTTGAGGGTATTATTTAGTTTACCATACCGGCCGGAAAAAAACAAATGAAAGAGATGCACCATCTTGATTTAAAGCCGGGAGCGTGATAAACTTTAGGCATGGAAAATCATAGGAGGAGGCCTTGGCGCCATGGGAACGTTCAGGCATGGCAGACCGGACCAGGGATGGCACAACAGTAATGGAACAGCATAACCGTTTAAACGAAAAACAGAGGAAACAGACAATCGCATGGACTGTATGCGGCGGACTGGTCATCGCAGTGATTCTGCTGGTTACCACAGTCTGGGTCATAGGCAGCGCAGGAACCAGCACAAGTCAGGCCGTGGCCAGAGTCAGTGAATTTTATCTGGAGGAGCTGGCCGGACGCAGGGCCGGGATGGTATCCGACGAACTGAAAAGTAATTTTACATACATGGAGAATGCCCTGGCCATTCTGGAAGATAAGGATCTGGAGTCCGGCGACAGCCTGCGCCGCTTCCTTGGCAAGGTGAAGCGGCTCTGCAATGTGGATGAATTCGCCTTTGTGGATGAGCAGGGGCTGGTGTATACCGAACAGGGCACCATAGCGGATACGGACGGGTACGGCCTTCTGGCCGGGGGGATCACGGAGCCGGTGATCCGCACCGTGAATCTGGACGGAGACAGAAAGCAGGTGGCGCTGGCCATGCCTGTGGAGCATATTTCCTTCCAGGGGGTGCCCCTGCGGGCCTGCTATATCCAGATCAACATTGACGAGATGTTAAGCTCCCTGACCCTGCAGACCACCGGCAACGAGACCTACTGCAATCTCTATTACCGCAACGGCGAGAGCCTGACTGGCGAGGCCTTCGGCTCCTTAAGGGCCGGGGACAATCTTCTGGTATCCCTAAAGGATGCCTGGATACAGGAGGATGAAGGCTATGAAAAGCTGGAAGCAGATTTTGCGGAAGGCAGGTCCGGCCAGCTTTCCTTCCATTATGAAGGGGGCCAGGAGGATCTGTGCTATGTTCCCGTGGAAGGCACAAACTGGATGATGACCATCCTGATCCGGGACAACGTGATCAGCGAACAGATCAGTTCCATCAGTTCCCGGATGATGCACCGGGGGATCATCCAGATCGCCATTACCGTGCTGGCCATGCTGGGAGTCTTTCTTGTGCTGATCAGCCAGTCCAGGAAAAATGCCAGGATACTGCTGGAGCAGGAGAAGGCCGACGGCAACCGGATTCGGGCGGCCCTGGCCAGGATTGAGCGGGAGCAGACCGCTATGGAGAACATTCAGGCAGCCATGGGTTCCGGTCTGTGGAGTATGGAGTTTGACCAGCAGGCGCGGCTGGTTTCCTGCACCTGGAGCCAGGTATTCCGGAACATGCTGGGATATGAAGATGAGAAAGATTTCCCCAACCGGCTGGAATCCTGGTCGGATCTGCTCCATTCCGAAGAACGGGACGGGATTCTGAAAGAATACTGGGATACGGTCATGGACTATACCGGGGAAAAGACCTATAATGTTGAGTACCGGCTTCTGACCCGCCATGCGGGATGGAGGTGGTTCCATGCGGCCGGAAGGCTGTCCCGGCGGGAGGACGGTTCTCCCATTACGTTTGTAGGACTGTTTGTGGACATTGACGACGAGAAGAAGCTGGAGGAGCGGCTGGAGCAGCAGAAGACTGATCTGGAGGATGCCCTGGCAGCGGCCCAGCATGCCAACCGGGCCAAGACTACCTTCCTTAATAATATGTCCCATGATATCCGGACCCCCATGAATGCCATCATTGGTTTCACGTCCCTGGCAGCCGCCCACATCGGCAACCAGGAGCAGGTCCAGGATTACCTGTCCAAGATCACCACATCCAGCAACCATCTGTTGAGTCTCATCAACGATGTACTGGATATGAGCCGCATTGAAAGCGGAAAGGTGAAAATCGAGGAAAAGGAAAGCTCCCTGCCGGAGATCATGCATGATTTAAAGACCATTGTCCAGGCGGACATCACCGCCAGGCAGCTGGAATTCTTTATCGACACCGTGGATGTGGTCAATGAACATGTGCTGTGTGATAAGCTGAGACTGAACCAGATTCTGCTGAATCTGTTAAGCAATGCCATGAAGTTCACCAGGCCCGGCGGCATTGTCAGTGTACGGGTCGTCCAGAAGGGCAATGCCCATGAGGGAGTGGCCCCCTACGAATTCCAGGTCAAGGATACAGGCATCGGCATGAGCAAAGAATTCCTGGCCCATGTGTTTGAACCGTTTGAGCGGGAGCGGACCAGCACGGTCAGCGGCATCCAGGGAACCGGCCTGGGCATGGCCATTACCCGCAATATCGTGGACATGATGGGCGGCACCATCACCGTGACCAGTGAGGAAGGAAAGGGAAGCACCTTTACCGTGGCCTTAAAGCTTAAGACCTGTTCCGGGCCGGTGCGCCAGGAAGTGATCCCGGAGCTTAAGGGGCTCAGGGCACTGGTAGCGGACGATGATTTCAACACCTGCTCCAGCGTCACCAAGATGCTGTCCACCATTGGCATGCGTCCGGACTGGACCACCTCCGGTAAGGAGGCGGTGCTCAGGGCCAGGCTGGCCGTGGACCAGGACGACGAATATGCCGCCTACATCATAGACTGGCTGATGCCGGATATGAACGGCATTGAGGTAGTGCGCAGAATCCGCGGATTCATCGGGAATGAGAAGCCCATTATTATTCTCACAGCCTACGACTGGACCGATATTGAAGAAGAAGCAAGAAATGCAGGGGTCACAGCCTTCTGCTCCAAGCCTATCTTCCTGTCCGAGCTTCGGGAGATTCTGGAATCCCCCTTTAACATCCAGAGCCTGGATGATTCCGGGCAGGAGGATGTCCCCTCCTTTGAGGGAAAGAAGATTCTCCTGGTGGAGGACAATGAGCTGAACCAGGAGATTGCCGTGGAGATCCTTAAGGGGGAAGGCTTTGTCCTGGATGTGGCAGATGACGGCTGTGTGGCCGTGGAGAAGCTGAAGGCCGCAGAGCCGGGGCAGTATGATCTGGTTCTGATGGATATCCAGATGCCCATTATGAACGGATATGAGGCCACCCGGCAGATCCGGGCCATGGAAGGCCACTGGGCCGCAGGGATTCCCATTATTGCCATGACGGCCAATGCCTTTGACGAGGACAGAAAGGCGGCCCTTAAAGCAGGCATGAACGGACATATAGCAAAGCCCATTGACATTCCGAAGCTTATGAAGCTGCTGGGAGAGATCTTGAAACAGGAGGCGGTTTAGCAGGTTATGGAACAGAGATTCCCTAAGAAAAACCGGCAGGCAGAGGGGGAGCACAGCAAGGTCAGCTGGCTCCTGCCTGCACTTGGTATTCTGGTAGTGGTTGTGGTCCTTTCTACCTGGTGGCTGCTGCAAAGTGCCCGGACCACCACCGGCAAAGCGGTACAGGATCTCAGCAGGCTGTATCTGGAGGAGCTGACCCTCCAGCAGACCAGCCAGTTCGCGGAAGCCCTGGACGACCAGGCCCAGCTTCTGCGGACCACGGTTCATTCATTCCAGGAACAAAGTCCCGGGGATCCTGAGACTCTGGCCGCCTTTGTGGGCCGTATGAAAGAAGTCAGCAGTGCGGACTTTCTGGGACTGGTGGACAGCCGGGGCATGGTCTACACCGAAAGCGGTATTTTTCAGAAAAGCCCGGAATTCCGTGTGCCGGAAGAGGACCATGGAGTCCCTGCAATCTCCTTCCTGCAGGGGCTGGGGAGAGGCAATCTGGTGCTGGTTACCATACCGGCCCAGGGAGATCTGCCTGACGGGCAGAGGCTGACGGCAGTGGTTATGGGGCTTTATGCAGACACCATGGCCAGGCAGCTTTCCTTAAGCGAGACCAGGGGACGTTCCTTCAGCAATGTGGTCATGCCTGACGGCAGCTATGTGATCCGCACCCGGCACACCCATCTGCGGGAGGACTCCAATGTGTTTGAAGCCCTTCAAAAGGACGCCTGGTTTGCAGATGGGTATTCCCTGGAAGGCTGGCAGCAGGATCTGGAGGCCGGCCGGCCCGGAATGGCTTCCTATGAACTCCAGGGACTGATGCATTATACTTATTACATGCCCATTGCTGGTACGGACTGGTTCATCATGACCACCATGCATTATGACCTGATCAGCGGCAGTGTCAGTGTGATCCAGTCCACCCTGACCCGCAACAGTATGGTCCAGTTAGCTCTGGTGCTTTTAGTGCTGTCCGCCCTGTTCCTGGTGTATCTGCTGATGCAGAAGCGCAACGAAAGCCTGCATCTTGAGAAGATACAGGCAGAAGAAGGCAACAAGGCCAAGAGCCTGTTTCTTTCCAATATGTCCCACGATATCCGCACGCCCATGAACGCCATCATCGGCTTCACCCATCTGGCCGTAAAGAACGTGGAGGATACCGGAAAGGTCAGGGACTATCTGGAGAAGATTCTGGCTTCCAGCAATCACCTGCTGGCCCTGATCAATGATGTGCTGGAGATGAGCCGGATCGAAAGCGGCAAGATCCACATTGAGGAGACCCGGTGCAATATTCCGGAAATGCTCCGGGAGCTTTACGAAATCATGCATGGACAGATGGAAGAGAAGCATCTGGAATTTGTCACCGATACCTCCGGTGTGGTCCATGAACAGGTGTACTGTGACCGGCTGCGGATGAACCAGGTGTTCTTAAACCTGCTGGGAAACGCGGTAAAGTTCACCCCGGAGGGAGGCCGGGTATCGGTTGTGGTGGAACAGGAGGGGGAAGCCCCGGAAGGTTTCGGGGCCTATGTGATCCGGGTCCGGGATACGGGCATCGGCATGACCCCGGAGTTTGCCAAGAAGGTGTTCCAGCCCTTTGAGCGGGAGCGGACCAGCACGGTCAGCGGCATCCAGGGAACCGGCCTGGGCATGTCCATTACCCGGAACATTGTGAACCTGATGCACGGGACCATTGACGTGGTGACGGCGCCGGGCCGGGGAACGGAATTTATCATCCGGGTGGCCCTGCGGCTTGTGGAGCAGCAGGAGCCTGCCGGAGCGAAAGCCGTAAAGGTGCAGAAAACAGGAGGCGGGGATTTCGCCGGAAAGAAAATTCTGGTGGTGGAGGACAATGAACTGAACCGGGAGATTGCCCTGGAGATTCTCATGGAGGCCGGATTCCAGGTGGATGAGGCGGAGGACGGGTCTGTTGCCCTGGAGAAGCTGTGCAGCCTGGGCCCAGGAGCCTATGACCTGGTGCTGATGGATATCCAGATGCCGGTTATGGACGGCTACCAGGCCACCCGGATGATCCGGGGACTGGATGACCGGAGGCTGGCAGAGGTTCCCATTATCGCCATGACAGCCAACGCCTTTGACGAGGACCGGAAGGCGGCCCTGGAAGCCGGCATGAACGGCCATCTGGCCAAGCCTCTGGATGTGGGAATGATGTTTTCCGTGCTGGAAGAGATTCTGTGCAGCGGAGAAAACTAAATGAAAAAAGGAGAAAAGACTATGAAGCAGGATATGATCGTGATTCTTGACCTGGGCAGTACGGAGAATACCACCCTGGCCCGCCAGATCCGGGATCTGGGCGTGTACAGCGAGATCCATCCCCACGACATTACCCCAGAAGGGTTAAAGAGCCTTCCCAATGTAAAGGGCGTGATCTTAAACGGAGGAAAGAACCGGGTGGTGGACGGCACTGCCGTGGAGATTGACCCGGTTCTCTATGAGTGCGGGTTTCCCATGCTGGCGGTGGACCATCCCACGGCCCGGTGTGACAGACGGATGGAGACCCTGCCGGAGGAAGCAGACTTAAAGGAATTTGTGTTAAATGTCTGCGGCGCCCAGGCCAACTGGAATATGAAGAACTTTATCGAGGATCAGGTAGAGCTGGTGAGAAAGCAGGTAGGGGACAAAAAGGTGCTTCTGGCCCTGTCCGGCGGTGTGGATTCCTCGGTGGTGGCAGCCCTCTTAATCCGGGCCATCGGCCAGCAGCTGGTATGTGTTCATGTGAATCATGGGCTTATGCGGAAGGATGAATCGGAAAGCGTCATTGAGGTCTTTAAAAACCAGCTTCATGCCAACCTGGTCTATGTGGATGCCACGGACCGGTTCCTGGACAAACTGGCCGGGGTGGCAGACCCGGAAGCCAAGCGCAAGATCATCGGCTCCGAGTTCATCCGTGTCTTTGAGGAAGAGGCCAGGAAGCTGGAGGGCATTGACTTTCTGGGCCAGGGAACCATTTACCCGGACATCATCGAAAGCGGCACCAAAACAGCCAAAATGGTCAAATCCCACCACAATGTGGGAGGCCTGCCGGAGGATCTGAAGTTTGAACTGGTGGAACCCTTAAAGCAGCTTTTTAAGGATGAGGTGCGCTCCTGCGGCGTAGAACTGGGACTTCCGGAAGCCATGGTATACCGCCAGCCCTTCCCGGGACCGGGACTGGGGGTCCGCTGTCTGGGCGCCATTACCCGGGAGCGGCTTAGTGCGGTCCGGGAGTCGGACGCCATCCTGCGGGAGGAGTTCCGGAAGGCCGGACTGGACAGAAAGGTATGGCAGTATTTTACCGTGGTGCCGGACTTTAAGTCTGTGGGGGTAAAGAATAATGCCAGATCCTTTGATTACCTGGTGATCATCCGGGCCATCAATACGGTCGACGCCATGAGTGCCACCATTGAACGGGTGGACTGGGATGTGCTCCAGCGGATCACGGACCGGATTCTGGCAGAGGTGGACCATGTGAACCGGGTCTGCTATGATATGAGTCCGAAGCCGCCGGCTACCATTGAGTTCGAGTAGGCCGGAAAGGGCTGCGTAAGAATGTTCCGCATAGCCGGAGGAAGGAAGCCTCCGGCTGTCCGGGACGTTTTCTTTTTTGTTTCCGGCATCCTGCCTGGTTACAAAAAGAGTTACAAAACGGAATTTACTTCTTTTTTTCGGGCCATCCTGCTATTGACAAAAAGGGAATCTGGAAATATAATGGAAGATGTATGTAGAAGTTTAACAGCTGATTTCCAGTGACGGTTCCGGCTGCCTGGAGTGGTGCTGGGTTTGTGTGAGGATATGATAGGCTTATGACAAAGAAGCAGAAGATTCTGATTGTTGACGATTCGGAGATGAACCGCGCCATTCTGGCTGAGATGCTGGATGGGAAATACGAGATTATCGAGGTGGAAGACGGAACGGAAGCCCTGGTGGCTCTTGAGAAGTACGGGACCGAGCTGTCCCTGGTGCTGCTGGATATCGTAATGCCCAGGATGGATGGCTTCGGGGTTCTCACCGTGATGAACCAGCGCCACTGGATTGATGACATTCCGGTGATCATGATTTCCGCGGAGAATGCCTCTACCCTGGTGGAGAAGGCTTATGACCTGGGAATCACCGATTTTATCAGCCGGCCCTTTGATGCCCGTGTTGTCCACCGCAGGGTGCTCAACACCATCCTGCTGTACAGCAAACAGAAGAAGCTGATTGATCTGGTTGCGGAGCAGGTCTATGAGAAGGAGAAGCAGAGCAGCCTGATGGTGGATATTCTCAGCCACATTGTGGAGTTCCGCAACGGTGAAAGCGGGATGCATGTACTCCATATCCGTGTGCTGACCGAGATGATTCTCAGGCATCTGGTGCAGATGACGGACCAGTATCCCCTGACCCAGCCGGAGATTGCCCTGATCAGTATGGCCGCTGCCCTCCATGATATTGGAAAGATCTCCATTCCCGACGAGATTATCAATAAGCCGGGACGGCTGACGCCGGAGGAGTTCGCTGTTATGAAGACCCATTCCGCCATTGGTGCGGATATGTTAAAACAGCTTCCCTTCCATCAGGACTCTCCCCATATCCAGATGGCCCACAGCATCTGCCGCTGGCACCATGAACGGTATGACGGCCGGGGATATCCGGACGGTCTTAAGGGGGATGAGATTCCCATTGCCGCCCAGGTGGTGGCCCTGGCAGACGTCTACGACGCACTGACCAGTGAACGTGTATATAAGAAGGCCATTCCCCATGAGGAAGCGGTGAAGATGATTGTGGAGGGCCAGTGCGGGGCCTTTAACCCGGTGCTTCTCCAGTGTCTGACGGATATTGCCGGGCAGATCCCGGAGGGAATGAACAACAGTTACAGTGAGGTGGGCCAGGGAGAGGTCCGGGAGATTACGGAAGAGCTTCTGCGCAGGGAGGAGCTTACGGCCTCGGAGCGCACCCTGCAGCTTCTGGAGCATGAGCGGATGAAGTACAATTTCTTTGCCGCCATGTCCGAGGAGATCCAGTTCGAATATACGGCCCTGCCGTCCATGGTTACCATGTCTGCCTGGGGAGCCGAGAAGCTGGGAGTTCCGGAGACCATTATGGACCCGGCCAACAACTGGACAGGGGACGGGGCTCTGGATGAATGGTCCATGCAGGGGCTTAAGGAAGCGGTTCACGGCAGCACCCCGGAGAATCCCATTATCCAGTATGACTGTAAGGCACGGTACGGCCAGGAGATGCGATGGGTCCGCTTTATCTGCCGGAGTATCTGGTCCGCAGACGAGCCGCCCCAGTATATGGGGGTCATCGGCAAGACCATGGACATCCATGAACAGCGGGAGAAGATCGAACATCTGGAGCATGAGGTAGCCCACGATGCCCTGACCGGACTTACCAACCACAAGTATGCAAAGCGCTGGATTCAGGAGCGGCTTGAGAACCGGCCGGACAGCCGGTATGCCCTTGCGGTTCTGGATATGGACCATTTTAAGTCTGTAAATGATACATATGGCCATATGTTCGGGGATGAGATACTGATGTACTCGGCGGATAAGCTGAAGCACAGCGTCCGCGGGAATGATATTGTGGCCAGAATCGGCGGCGACGAATTCCTGATCTTTCTGGAGTGCAAAAAGAGCCTGGAGGCAACCATGGACCGGATTTACCATTCCCTGCTGGGGACCTACAAGGATTTTACCGTGTCCTTCAGTATGGGAATTGCCCGGACCGAGACCGTGGGGCTGGAGTATGACAAACTGTTCCAGGCGGCGGACCATGCGCTTTATACCGTGAAACGGACCGGAGGCGGGCGGTACTGCTTCTATGATATATCCATGCAGGAGGGCCAGTCCACCTATTCCCAGATCGAAGAGGTCAAAAAGCCGGGCCGGTACAGGTGAAAATAGGAGAACTAACGTGCGAAATAAGATAGTCAGATTTCTGGTTACAAGTGTGATTATGATTTCCGTTGTCTGTGCGGCGATCTTTTCCTTTCTGGCAGTGTACATGAATAACCGGAGTACAAAGACCATTGAGGAAGTGGGCAACATTTACATGTCCAGTATGAGTGAACAGATATCCCACCACTTCGGGACCACCATGTCTTTGCGGCTGGCCCAGGTGGAGACCATGGTGGAGACCAGCGCTCCGGGAAGCATGGAGGACCAGAAGCTGCGGGAGGAGCTGGTGTACAATGCCAGGGCCCGGGGCATGGAGTATCTGGCTTTCTATTCCGGTGACGGGGCCTTTGAGATGCTGTACGGCTCCCATGTGAAGGTGACTGACCCGGAGCCGTTTCTGGAATCCATGCGGAAAGGGGAGATGAAGATTGCCGTAGGCAGTGATGTGGACGGCAATGTGATCGTCCTTATGGGAATCGCGGCCAAGTACCGGATGAGCGGCGGAGAAGAGTCCCTGGCCCTGGTGGCAGGTCTGCCCATAGATTATATCCGGACCACCCTGGCCCTGGACGAGAACAATTCCCTGGTGTATTCCCACATTATCCGCAAGGACGGAAGCTTTGTGATCCGCAGCTTTGACGCTTACCGGAACAACTATTTTGAGCGGATCCGGGAGGCCTGCGAGAATTACCAGGGGATGACTCCGGAGAAATATGTGGAAGAAATGAGTGCCGCCATGGAAACGGGCCAGGACTATTCGGATATCTACCAGACCAAGGACGGACGCAGGCATATCTATGTGACAGACCTGCCCTATTCGGAGTGGCATCTGGTGACCCTGATGCCTTATGGCAGCCTGGATAATGCGGTCAACAATCTGGGCCATAAGTGGATCACCATGAGCCTGTCAGGCTGTGGAATCATCCTGATCGTTCTGTTCGGCGTCTTTGTCCGGTACTTTAAGATGACCCAGCAGCAGATGAGGGACCTGGTGAAGGCCAGGGAAGAGGCGGAGCATGCGGCCAGGGCCAAAAGCGAGTTCCTTTCCAACATGAGCCATGACATCCGTACTCCCATGAATGCCATTGTGGGGATGACAGCCATTGCCACGGCCAACATTGACAACCGGCAGCAGGTGCAGAACTGTCTCCGGAAGATTACCCTTTCCAGCAAGCATCTTCTGGGACTGATCAACGATGTGCTGGATATGTCCAAGATCGAAAGCGGAAAGATGACCCTGAATATGGACCAGCTTTCCCTGCGGGAGGTCATGGACAGCATTGTCAATATTGTGCAGCCCCAGATCAAAAGCAAGAACCAGCAGTTTGAGGTGGTGATCTATGATATTTCCACAGAGAATGTATGTTGTGACGGGGTACGTCTCAACCAGATTCTGCTGAACCTGCTTTCCAATGCCATTAAGTTTACTCCTGAGAAGGGAAGCATCGGAGTCTCCATGTACGAGGAGGATTCTCCACGGGGTGAAGACTATGTGCGCATCCACATCCGGGTCAAGGACAACGGAATCGGCATGACACCGGAGTTTAGGGCCAAGATTTTCGATTCCTTCTCCAGGGAGGACAATGCCAGAGTCCGCAAGACAGAGGGCAGCGGTCTGGGTATGGCCATTACCAAATACATTGTGGACGCAATGGGCGGTACGGTGGAGGTGGAAAGCGAGCTGGGAGCCGGCAGCGAGTTCCATGTGGTTCTGGATATGGAGAAGGCCACCGTTCAGGAGGTGGACATGGTTCTTCCCAACTGGAAGATGCTGGTGGTGGACGATGACGAGCAGCTGTGCTCCAGCACCGTAGATGCCTTAAAGGATATCGGTATCAGTGCAGACTGGGTCATGAGCGGCGAGAGGGCCATTGAAGCGGTCAATGAGCACCACAGACGGGGGGATGATTACCATATTGTTCTTCTGGACTGGAAGCTGCCGGGGATGGACGGGATCATGACGGCCCGGAGACTGCGGGAGCGTCTGGAGGAGCATGTACCGATTCTTCTGATCTCGGCCTATGACTGGAGTGAGATTGAAAGCGAAGCCCGGGAGGCTGGAATCAGCGGCTTCATCTCCAAGCCCCTGTTTAAGTCTACCCTGTTCCATGGGCTGAAACAGTACATGGACCCGGACAGCGGCCTGGTGGAGACGGTCAGGGAGTCCGGTCTGGAATTTGAGAACCGGCGGATTCTTCTTGCCGAGGATAACGAGCTTAACTGGGAGGTAGCCGAGGAGCTGTTAAAGGAGCTTGGGCTGGAGCTTGACTGGGCCATGAACGGTCAGATCTGTGTAGATATGTTCCGGAAATCACCGGAAGGATACTATGATGCGATTCTGATGGATCTGCGGATGCCGGTGATGAACGGTTATGAAGCTACCAGGGAGATCCGCGCCACGGAGCGTGGGGACTGCGGCATTCCGATCATTGCCATGACGGCGGATGCGTTTTCTGATGATATTAAGAAGTGCCTGGACTGCGGTATGGATGCCCATACGGCCAAGCCCATTAATATTCAGGAGATTTCCCATCTTCTGAAACGGTTTATGAAGGAAAAATAATCAGGGAGAAAGGGAGACATGGCTTTGACATGTCTCCTTTTGCCATAGACAATTGTGACTGGCAGGGAATGGGGCTGCGGGAGGACGCGTATGATCAGTGAGAGACTGTATGAACTGGCTTTTGCCTTTCGGAAGACAAGGCTGTGGGGATTTTTGTGGGAGTCAGAGGTATTTGCGGTAAGGCTGTCCGGGGGACGGATTGGCTATGTCAGTGTCCAGGGAGCTTTAAAGAAGCAGTGCGGGCTGGAACTGTACATTGGGGAGGAAGGTCTTGAGAGCTTCCGGACCATGGGAAGGGTGAATCAGCTGCGGATGCGTCCTATGGAGTATCAGGAGTATGTATTGCAGATGCAGTGTCTGCGGTGTGGGTTTGTGAACCGGGGGCAGATGGCGGAGAATGAATGGGAGGAGGCCAGGGAGTATGCACGGACCCACGGAATCCGTACCTCCGGCAAACGTGCATATCCCCAGTTTGAGAAATTCCAGCCCAACTGCTGCCCCTGGCAGCTGCAGACCCAGGAGGAGCAGGAGGATCTGTGTGAGGCCCTGGCAGGGGCCATTGAGCTGGCAGGACTTCTGCGTGGCCGCCGGCCGTCGGAGCTGGGCCTGGGGAATCTTACGGAACAGGCCCAGGAGCTTTTTATGCTGGAGCGCCGGAAAGGCGGCTTTGTCCAGACCAGGACCCGGATTCCCGGATTTGAAGGGAAGCAGTGGCCAAGACCCGGCAACTGCAACGATATCAGTATTGCAAATCTCAAACGGATGAAAAGGCTGGGGGTGTGGGAGTGTGCGCTGATCCGTTTCCCGGACCCTGTGTGGGATGAGGAAGGGGAGATCCCCTGTTTTCCGGTGGTGTTTCTGGCTGTGGAGGCATCCACCCGGTTCATGCTGCCGGTTCCTCCGGTGGAGTATTATGACCAGGCGCCGGAACAGCTTCTGAACCAGTTTATGGATGTCCTTCTGGCGGAGAATGTGTGCCCGGCGGAGGTAATGGTCCGGGATGAGCGCACCGGCGCATTTCTGGAGGATTTCTGCAAAAGGCTGAAAATCCGGTTTGTCCAGAAGCGGGATCTGGAGGCCCTCAACGATGCGGAGGATGATTTCCTGGATCATTTCAACATGAGCGAGGAGGAAGAGATCGAAAGTATTGTGGCCATGCTGAACCAGCTGATGGCCAAAGGGGACGAGGAACTGGAAAAGCTGCCCCAGGAGATTGTGGACCAGCTGGAAATGCTGGTAAAGCAGGACTTTCTGCCGGATATGTTAAAGCGGAGACTGAACCGGGTCTACCATTTTGACCGTTTGGAGAAGGAAGAGGGCAGCAGGCAGGAAGCCCGGTCCTATGTGATCAGTGTCTCCCCCTGCACCGGCTGTTACCGGCATATACGGATCTCGGCCGGCAGCTCTTTTCTCCAGCTTCACAAGGCAATCCTGAACAGCTTTGACATGGAGGACAGAGCCAGCCACGCCTTTTTCATGGACAATGCCAAATGGAGCGGACGGGACTGCTATTATAAGGAAGGGATTGAGAGCCATTACCGGCCTACCAAGAAGTACAGGCTGACCCATGCCAGTCTGTATAAGGGAATGAAGTTTAAATATATCTATGATTTCCACCAGGAGCTGGTATTCCAGTGCAGGGTGCTGCAGGTCCTGGCAGAGGATACCGGCACTCCGGCGGTGGTCAGAAGCAAAGGGGAATGGTACCCCTGTGAGGACGGAGAGTAGCAGATATTTTGCAGCAGTCCGGGGGGACCGGAACGGTTACGTGTTTTTCTCGTAGAGGATTCGGAGACCTTTCAGCAGCAGCGCCTCATCATAGACGATTTTGTGGCGGCACAGAGGAACCACAAAGCGGGAGAGACCGCCGGTG
Organism: uncultured Lachnospiraceae bacterium; assembly: GCA_910577765.1. Classification (GTDB taxonomy): domain Bacteria; phylum Bacillota; class Clostridia; order Lachnospirales; family Lachnospiraceae; genus Brotaphodocola. The sequence goes on along the minus strand of CAJTOV010000010.1, from coordinate 27,450 downwards.
GCTACCACGCTGGGGCAGGCCCCCAGCTCGTCCTCCATGCGGTCCAGGATACCGTCGATGGTTCCTGCATTGCCGTACATGATGCCGCTGCGCATGCAGTCGATGGTGTTCTTGCCGATGACCTTCCGGGGAATGTCCAGGCTGATGTCGGGAAGCTGGGCGGTCTTGCTGCTTAAGGAATCCAGGGATACTTTAAGACCCGGCAGGATCACGCCGCCGATGTAGTTGCCGGCCTGGTCAATGACCGACATGGTGGTGGCGGTTCCCATATCAATGACCACAATGGGGCAGGGATAATCCTTCAGGGCGGCAACCGCGTCCACGATCATGTCGCTGCCTACGGTCTTGGGGTTGTCCATGCGGATGTTGAGGCCGGTCTTCATGCCGGAGCCTACCAGCATGGGAGGAAATCCCAGTATCTTTTTTACCGCGGAGGAAAGGGTAGCATTCAGGGGCGGAACCACCGAGGACATAATGGCACCTTCCACCTGGGATTTGGCGATGTTGTGGATCTCGAATACATTCTTGATGTTAATGGCGTATTCCAGGCTGGTCTTTACATGGTTGGTGGTGATCCGCTCCACAAAATATGTTTTCTCTGAGTCAATACCGCCGATGACAATATTGGTATTGCCCATATCAATGGCAAGAATCATAGGAAAGCTCCTTTCGTTGCAAAATAGTTATAGGAATAACCGTTACCATCCTACCATATTTCGGGGGGAAATACAATTACAAAGAAGCAGGAGGACCGTTATGTTACAGGGAAAGACTGTGGTGCTGGGAGTCAGCGGCGGCATTGCCGCCTACAAGATCCCCAATCTGGCAAGTATGCTGAAAAAACAGCATGCAGATGTGGAGGTGATCCTGACGGAGCATGCCACCAATTTTATCACCCCTACCACTTTTGAGTCACTGACCGGGAACAAATGCCTGGTGGATACCTTTGACCGGAATTTCCGGTTCCAGGTGGAGCATGTGGCCCTGGCTAAGCGGGCAGATGTGTTCCTGGTGGCGCCGGCCACGGCCAATGTGATCGCAAAGGTGGCCCACGGGCTTGCCGACGACATGCTGACCACTACCTTCCTGGCGGCCCGGTGTCCTAAGCTTCTGGCACCTGCCATGAATACCCGGATGTATGAGAATCCCATTACCCTGGATAACCTGGAGACCTGCCGCAGATACGGCATGAAGGTCATAGAGCCTGCAAGGGGCTATCTGGCCTGCGGGGACACAGGAGCCGGGAAAATGCCGGAGCCGGCACAGCTTCTGGAGTGGATTCTCCAGGAGACTGCCTGGGAAAAGGATCTGGCGGGACGGAAGATACTGGTGACGGCAGGTCCCACCCGGGAGGCCATTGACCCGGTCCGGTATATTACCAACCATTCCACCGGCAAGATGGGGTATGCCCTGGCCCAGGCAGCCGCCTGGCGGGGGGCCCAGGTGACCCTGGTCAGCGGTCCGGTGGATCTGAAGGTGCCTCTGGGGGTAACCTGCATCCCGGTGGTCAGTGCCCGGGACATGTTTGAGGCGGTGACAGCGGTCAGTGACCAGCAGGATGCGGTCATCAAGGCGGCGGCTGTGGCAGACTACCGTCCGTCACGGGTAGGGACGGAAAAGACCAAGAAGACAGACGGGGATATGAGCATAGACCTGGAGCGGACCGATGACATTCTGGCCTGGCTGGGAGCCCACAGAAGACCGGGACAGTTCCTGTGCGGGTTCTCCATGGAGACCCGGAATATGCTGGAGAATTCCAGGGCCAAGCTGGAGCGGAAACAGATTGACATGATTGTGGCCAACAATTTAAGGACAGAGGGAGCCGGCTTCGGCACGGACACCAATGTGGTGACCCTGATTACCGGGGAGGGAATCCAGGAGCTGGAGAAGATGAGCAAGCTTCAGGTGGCCCACCGGATTCTGGACCGGATCGGGGCGGCTTTGAAATAACGGACAGAACCGGACAGTCAGGAGGAGAGCAGAATGAAATATGAACAGATACCATTAGAAGTGCCGGGACAGCAGACCGGGCCGGCGGTGCTGACCGTCTATGCCCAGGACCCTTTAAGCGTGGCGCCAAAACGGAAGCGGCCCATGGTGCTGGTGGTGCCGGGCGGAGGCTATGGGATGTGCTCGGACCGGGAGAAGGAGCCGGTGGCTCTCCGTTTCCTGGCCATGGGATACCATGCCTGCACCCTGGAGTACAGTGTGGCTCCCAGCCGGTTCCCGGTGGCTTTGCAGGAGCTGGCCCTGGCGGTGGCCACGGTACGGCAGCGGGCCGGGGAGTGGATGGTGGACCCGGACCGGATCTTTGTCTGCGGATTTTCCGCAGGCGGCCATCTGGCAGGATGCCTGGGAACGCTGTGGCAGCAGCCCTTTGTGTGGGAGACCCTGCCCGGAACGGTGCAGGGCGAAGAGGCGGTCCGGGACCAGGGACAGAGCCGGGAAGCCGGGCAGGCAGACAGCCGGGCGGCCCTGGTGCGGCCGGACGGTCTGATCCTGTGCTATCCGGTGATCACGTCCGGGGAATTCCGTCACAAAGGGTCCTTTGCGAATCTGCTGGGACGGGAGCCGGACCGGGAGCATATGGAGCTTTTGTCCCTGGAAAAGCAGGTGACCTTGTCCATGCCTCCGGTTTTCCTGTGGCATACGGTGGATGACCGGACCGTGCCGGTGGAGAACAGCCTTCTGCTGGCGCAGGCCCTGAGGCAGGCCGGGGTGGGATTTGAGATGCATCTGTATCCCAGGGGAGCCCACGGACTGTCCCTGGCTACGGAGGAAACTGCCGGAAGCCGGCCGGATTCCGTAGAACCCGGTTGCCAAAACTGGATTTCTCTGGTACAATCATGGCTTGAAAGCAATACGGAAAACGGAGGACAACCCCTTGTCAAACATCAATGAAGAAATCACAAAACGGAGAACCTTTGCGATCATTTCCCATCCGGACGCAGGTAAGACGACCCTGACGGAGAAGTTTCTGCTGTACGGAGGCGCCATCAACCTGGCAGGCACGGTCAAGGGCCGGAAGGCCGCCAGACATGCGGTGTCCGACTGGATGGAGATCGAGAAGGAGCGCGGAATCTCGGTCACCTCATCGGTGATGCAGTTTGAATACGACGGTTACTGTATCAATATTCTGGATACCCCAGGGCACCAGGATTTCTCGGAGGATACCTACAGGACCCTGATGGCCGCAGACAGCGCGGTCATGGTCATCGACGGCTCCAAGGGTGTGGAGGCCCAGACCATCAAGCTGTTTAAGGTCTGCGTCATGCGGGGCATTCCCATTTTTACTTTTATCAACAAGTTTGACCGGGAGGCCAAGGACCCCTTTGACCTGATGGATGATATTGAAAATGTCCTGGGAATCCGTACCTGCCCCATTAACTGGCCCATTGGCTGCGGCAAGAATTTCAAAGGGGTCTATGACCGGTTTACAAAGGAGATCACCACCTTTACGGCAGCCATGGGAGGCCAGAAGGAGATCGCCTCGGAGACCTTTTCCCTGGATGCGGAGAAGCTGGAGGAACGGATCGGATACGATTACCACAGGCAGCTGTTGGATGAGATCGAGCTGCTGGACGGGGCGGCGGACGAGTTTGACCAGGAGCGGGTCAGCCGCGGCAATCTGTCCCCGGTATTTTTCGGGTCAGCCCTGACCAACTTTGGTGTGGAGACCTTTCTCCAGCATTTCTTAAAGATGACCACCTCCCCTTTGCCCAGAAGGACCAAGACCGGGCAGGTGGACCCCTTTGGGAAGGATTTTTCCGCCTTTGTGTTCAAGATCCAGGCCAATATGAACAAGGCCCACAGGGACCGGATCGCCTTTATGCGGATCGTGTCCGGCAGGTTTGAGGCAGGCATGGAAGTGACCCATATCCAGGGCGGGAAGAAGCTGCGCCTGTCCCAGCCCCAGCAGATGATGGCCCAGGACAGAAAGATCGTGGAGGAAGCCTTTGCAGGGGATATTATCGGCGTCTTTGACCCGGGGATTTTTTCCATCGGGGATACCTTGTGCAATGCCAGCGAAAAGTTCGAGTTTGAGGGAATTCCTACCTTTGCGCCGGAGCATTTTGCCCGGGTGCGGCAGGTGGATACCATGAAGCGGAAGCAGTTTTTAAAAGGAGTGACCCAGATCGCCCAGGAGGGCGCCATCCAGATCTTCCAGGAGTTTAACACCGGCATGGAGGAGATCATTGTGGGGGTGGTGGGAGAGCTGCAGTTTGAGGTGCTTACCTACCGTCTGGAGAATGAGTACAACGTGGATGTGAAGCTGGAGAAGCTTCCTTACGAATATATCCGCTGGATCGAGAACAAGTCAGAGGTGGATGTGGCAAAGATCCAGGGCACCTCGGACATGAAGCGGATCAAGGATTTAAAGGACAACCCGCTGCTTCTGTTTGTCAACAGCTGGAGCGTGGGCATGGTACTGGAACGGAACCCCGGGTTAAAGCTCAGCGAGTTTGGCCGGGAGTAACGGCAGCAGCAGTAAAAAGGAAAGGAGACTGTAACAGATGTATAAGGAGAGAATCGAAGCCTATATGCGGGAACACCGCCAGGAGTTTGTGGAGGATATCTGTGAACTGTGCCGGATCAACAGCGAGAAGATGCCGCCGGAGGAAGATATGCCTTACGGCCCCGGGGCAGCAGAGTGTCTGGACGCGGCCCTGGACATGGCGGAAGGATATGGTCTGGAAACCGTGGATTATGACGGGTATGTAGGCTGTGTGGACTTTGACGGCACCCTGCCCAGACAGCTGGATATTCTGGCCCACCTGGACGTGGTTCCTGCCGGGGAGGGCTGGACCGTAACCGGAGCCTATGACCCGGTGGAACAGGACGGGAAGGTGTATGGCCGGGGAACCGCCGATGACAAGGGTCCGGCAGTGGCCGGCCTCTACGCCATCCGCTGCGTCAGGGAGCTGGGGATTCCCCTTAAGAAGAACGTGCGGCTGATTCTGGGCACCGACGAGGAGTGTGGCAGCTCGGATATCCGTTACTATTACAGCAAGGAAGAGGAGGCTCCCATGACCTTTTCCCCGGACGGGGAATATCCGGTGGTCAATGTGGAGAAGGGCCGGCTGGCAGGACATTTTACCGCCGGGTTTGACCCCTCCGGGGCCCTTCCCAGGCTGGTGAAGGTGGAAGCCGGTGTCAAGACCAATGTGGTACCCGGCAAGGCCCGTGCCCAGGTGGAAGGCCTGGACCCGGCAGTCCTGGAGGAGAAGGCAAAGGATGTGGAGAGCCGCACCGGCGTCAGGTTCCTGCTGGAGCAGGAGGGCGCCCTGTGTACGGTGACCGCAGTGGGAGAGGGTGCCCATGCGTCCACGCCGGAGGAGGGGAACAATGCCCTTACCGGCCTGCTGGCCCTGGTCTGTGAACTGCCTCTGGCCCCCTGCCGCCAGACGGAGCTGGTAAGGGACCTGGCCGGTCTCATGCCCCACGGGGACGTCCATGGAACCGCCCTGGGGGTGGATATGGAGGATGCGGTTTCCGGCCGCATTACCCTGGCATTTTCCATGCTGACCGTGGATGCTTCCGGGCTTGACGGAGAGTTTGACAGCCGTGTGCCTGTGTGCGGCAATGAGGACAATGTGCTGAAGGTGGTAAAAGCCCGCATGGCGGAGAAGGGCCTGGCCCTGCTGAACGATTCCATGACCCCGCCCCACCAGGTGGACGCGGATTCGGATTTTGTCAAGACCCTTTTAAAGGTCTATGAGCGCTATACCGGCCGGGAAGGGAAATGTCTGGCCATTGGCGGCGGCACCTATGTCCACAGCTTAAAGAACGGGGTGGCCTTCGGAGCAAGTATGCCGGGAACCGACAACCGGATGCATGGGGCCGACGAGTTTGCCGTGGTGGAGGAACTGCTGGTAAGCGCCGCCATGTTCGCCCAGATCATTGTGGAGCTGTGCGGCTAAGGAGCGGGAGAGGATAACGATTATGGAAGAGACACCGATTATCCGGCTGAAAGGCATGGGTAAGGAATTTAAGACGGCAAACGGGCCGGTGGTGGCCCTGGATGACATTAATCTGGACATCCGCAAGGGGGAAATCTTTGGCATCATCGGTCTGTCCGGCGCGGGAAAAAGCACCCTGGTGCGCTGTATCAACATGCTGGAGATCCCCACCTCCGGGGAGGTGGTCTTTGAAGGACAGAACCTGGCGGCCCTGCCGGAGCGGGAGCAGAGAAAGGCCAGACAGTCCATGGGCATGATTTTCCAGCAGTTTAATCTGCTGGCCCAGCGGAACGTGGTGAAAAACGTCTGCTTTCCCATGGAGATTGCAGGCTTTCCCAGGGCCAAAGCCCAGGCGCGGGCCATGGAGCTTTTGAAGCTGGTGGGATTAGAGGACCGGGCAGGAGCTTATCCGGCCCAGCTTTCCGGCGGACAGAAGCAGCGGGTGGCCATTGCCAGGGCCATTGCCACCAGTCCCAGGGTTCTTCTGTGCGACGAGGCTACCAGCGCCCTGGACCCCAACACCACCAAGTCCATTCTCCAGCTTTTAAAGGAGATTAACCGGGATCTGGGGATCACGGTGATCGTGATCACCCATGAGATGGCAGTGATTGAGGCCATCTGCGACCGGGTGGCTATCATTGACCACAGCCACATTGCAGAGGTGGGGCGTGTGTCCGATATTTTCACGGATCCCAAATCCAGAATCGGCCGCCAGCTGATTCTGGGGGACGCGGTGGAGAATGTCCGGTTTGACAATTCCAGGAAGATCCGCATTACCTTTGACGGGCGGGAGTCCATGGAGCCGGTGATCGCCAATATGATCCTGGCCAGCAAGGTACCGGTGAATATTCTGTATGCCTCCACCCGGGATATCGGGGGAAAGGCCAAGGGCCAGATGATCATCCAGCTTCCCGAGGATGAGGCAGATGCAGGGCGTGCCCTGAATTATCTGAAATCGGTAAAGATTCTCTTTGAGGAGGTGACGGGAGATGATATTTAGTCCGGAGATTATTGAGCTGATCAAGACCGGGATCTGGGAGACGCTGTTTATGGTATTTGCGTCCTCGGCCATTTCCTATCTGATCGGGATTCCCCTGGGGATTATTCTGGTGGTCACGGACAAGGAGGGAATCCGTCCCTTCCCGGCCTTACAGCAGGTGCTGGGCATTGCCATCAACCTGCTGCGGTCCATCCCCTTTATCATCCTTCTGATCATGGTGCTGCCCCTGACCCGGGCCATTGTGGGGACTGCCCTGGGGGCAAAGGCCGTGGTGCCGCCTCTGGTGATTGCGGCATCCCCCTATATTGCCCGTATGGTGGAATCCTCCTTCAAGGAGGTGGACGCAGGCGTCATTGAGGCTGCCAAGTCCATGGGAGCTTCCACTTTCCAGATTATCTGGAAGGTGCTGCTGCCGGAGGCAAAGCCTTCCCTGCTGGTGGGGGCGGCCATTTCCATCACCACCATTCTGGGGTACTCGGCCATGGCCGGTTTTACCGGCGGCGGGGGCCTGGGCACCATTGCCATCAACTACGGATATTACCGGTATCAGACGGATATGATGCTTTTGACCGTGGCCATTCTGGTGATCATTGTCCAGGTGATCCAGGAGGCCGGTATGCGGCTGGCCCGTGTCTGCGACAAGCGCATCCGGTAGGGACCGCCAGGGGCAGACAGGCCCGGGCCGGGGCGGATGTTCCGGCAGAGTACTAAAAAGAGCTTCCGGCATACTCCGGTATGCCTTAAGCTGTGGGCAGATGCCCACCCGTGCATCCACGCACGGAATATATCAGTTAGAGGAGGAATCATTATGAAAAAGACATTGGGAATCCTGCTGGCCACGGTGCTGGCCGCAGCCAGCGTGACTGCCTGCGGAGGCAGCAAACCTGCAGAGACCACAGCGGCAGCTGCCGGGACGGAAGCAGGGAAGGAAGAGACGGCTGAAGCCGGGACTGCCGGCCAGGCGTCTGCAGAATTAAAGGAGCTTGTGGTAGGAGCAAGCCCGGCTCCCCATGCGGAGATTCTGGAGGCAGCCAAAGGCGCCATGGAGGCAAAGGGCTATAAGCTGGTGATCAAGGAATACACGGATTATGTGCAGCCCAACCTGGCTCTGGACCACGGAGACCTGGATGCCAACTATTTCCAGCATTTCCCCTATCTGGAGCAGTTCTGCGCGGAAAACGGCACAAAGCTGGTGTCTGCGGCATCCATTCACTATGAGCCTTTCGGAATCTATGCCGGTAAGACCGCTTCCCTGGACGCGGTTGCGGACAAAGCCAAGGTGGCCGTGCCCAACGACGCAACCAATGAGGCAAGGGCCCTGCTGCTTCTGGAGGCCCAGGGTCTGATCAAGCTGAAAGAGGGCGCAGGCCTCAATGCCACCAAAACCGATGTGGTGGAGAACCCGAAGAACCTGGAGATTCTGGAGGTGGAGGCAGCCCAGATTCCCCGTTCCCTGCAGGACGTGGACATTGCGGTGATCAACGGAAACTATGCCATTGATGCAGGACTTAAGGTGTCGGATGCACTGGCCATTGAGGATGCGGCTTCCATCGCAGCCACCACCTACGGCAATGTAGTGGCAGTCCAGGAGGGACACGACAAGGACGAGGCTGTCCTGGCCCTGGTGGAGGTTCTTACCAGCGACGAGATTAAGGGCTTTATCGAAGATACCTACGCAGGAGCCGTGGTACCGCTGTTCTAAGGCTGGAAGGCAGACGGTGGCCGGGGCAGGGAAGCAGCCGCCAGGGGATAACCGTTCCGGCAGCACCGGAACGGTTATTTCTGTAAGACAGATAAAGGAGTATACATGGAATATCAGGAGCATACGGATTACAGGATCCATCCGGCAGATCCTTATGGTTCCGGGGGATCAGGACAGAAGACGCCGGACAGTATGGCAACGGCCTCCCTTGTCATGGGAATTCTGGCAGTGATTACCTGCTGCTGCTGGCTGGGACTGATTTTTGGAAGTCTGGGAATTCTGTTTGGAATTCTGTCCAGAGGGCAGGAGCCCCTGCGGGGGGAGGCCAGGGCAGGGCTGATTCTGTCCGGCATTGTGGTAGGTTTAAACCTGCTGGTAATCTGCCTGGTTCTGGGCCTTGGGCTGCTCGGAAGCAGCGTGACCATGGAGCCGCCGGTACAGAATCTTCCGGTTTACCCGGATTTCACGGTTCCGGATAATTTCCTTAAAGGGCTGTGGCAGGGAGGTACAGGCATATGAGAACAAAAGCTTCCCAGGCAAAGGCCATGGCCAGACAGTCCCTGCTGGGGCACTACGGTACTGCCAGCGGCGCCCTGCTGCTGGCGGGACTGATGCACCTTGGGTTTCTGGCGGTGTACGTATTTCTGGACTTCCTTCTGGGCCATTCTCCCGTGCCCCGGGAGCTTAGGGACAACGGGCGTATGGGGCTTATGGTCCTCTATTATGTATGCTGCACAGTGGGCTCCCTGGTCTTTGCGACAGGGGAGTTCTGCATCTGTCACCGGATCTGTGCCGGAAAAGCAGCATACAAGCGGGACCTGTTTTTTGCCCTGACCTGCCATCCCCTGGGCTTTGCCGGGCTGTGGCTGGTATGGCTTCTGGCAGGTCTGGCAGGCCTGGTGCCGGGGGGAGGACTGTGGCTGCTGGCTTCTGCATGGAGCCGTTATATGGGGGCAAAGCCGGCGCTGGTTCTGGCGGCAGCCGGGATTCTGGTGTCCCTGGTCCTGGAATTTCTGGCCGGGACCTGGTTCCTGGCGGCTCTGACGGCGGTTATGGACCAGGTGGATGCCGGAGACAGCCAGGCCTATGGGGGAATGTCTGACTGGATGGGCCAGAACGGCCCTGGCTGGCGTCTGGGGGAATGCCTGGGACAGGGCTGGAACCTTATGGCAGGGGCAGGCTGGCGGCTTTGGGGGCTGCTTCCCGGCTTTCTGGGGCTGTATGCCCTGGGAGTCTTAAGCATGGGAATCGGTTTTCTGTGGGTGGTTCCTTACCTGTTCTGTACCATGGTATGGTTCTTTCGGGAGGGAAACAGACCTTATGATTTTTGAACGGTTCCGTCTTGGTGCGCATAGAATGCAGGAAGGGGGATTCCCTGGAGGTGCATTCTGTGCGTGTTTTTGATTTAAGGAGAAAGGAAGTCATCAATATCTGCGACTGCAGGCGTCTGGGATATGTGGGAGATGTGGAGTTCAATCCGGAGACCGGATGCATCACCCACCTGATCGTACCGGGGCCTGGCTGTCTGTGCGGCATCTTCGGCAGGGAAAAGGAGTTTGTGATTCCCTTCTGCGATGTCAGGCAGATCGGGGACGATATCATTCTGGTGGAAGTGAAGAAATTAAAGGATCTGGAGAAAACCTGCGGGAATGGATGAATGGTCGGGAAAACCACTTGCGCAGCAGTGGGAGGTAGGATATAATAACTGGTAACAGACGGACAGCCGTCTGGACCGTGGAGTAACGGGTGGCTGAACCGGGGAATGCGTAAGGAGGATAAAGGGGTGAAATGTCCGTATTGTAATGAACAGGATACCAAGGTAATCGATTCCAGGCCAGCGGATGACAACAGTTCCATCCGCCGCAGGCGCCAGTGCGAGACCTGCGGGAAGCGTTTTACCACTTATGAGAAGTTGGAGACCATGCCGCTGATGGTGATCAAGAAGGACCGCTCCCGGGAGACTTATGACCGCTCCAAGATTGAGGCGGGCATCCTTCATTCCTGCCACAAGCGCCCGGTGTCCATCCAGCAGATCAACCATGTGATCGATGAGATCGAGAACCGGATTTTCGGCATGGAGGACCGGGAGGTGGAGACCACTGTCATCGGCGAGCTGGTGATGAAGAAGTTAAAGCAGCTGGATGAGGTGGCTTATGTCCGTTTTGCCTCGGTATACCGGGAATTCAAGGATGTGAACACCTTCATGGAGGAGCTGGGCAAGCTTTTGAAAAGCGATAAAGGAGACAGAACAGAAGGATGCTGAAGCAGTTTTACCCAAAAGAATGGACAGACAGCACTTACGGGATTCCCTGGGAGACCTGGTACGGAAAGGGAATCCGCGGCGTGATCTTTGATGTGGACAATACCCTGGTGCCCCATGACCAGCCGGCAGACCAGAGGGCAGTAACGCTGTTTGGAACCCTTCATGCCATGGGAATCCGCACCTGCCTTCTGTCCAACAATAAGGAGCCCAGGGTAGCCGCCTTTGGCGCCCGGGTGGATTCCCCCTATATATACAAGTCCGGGAAACCGTCGGTGAGGGGATACCGGAAGGCCATGGACCTGATGGGAACCAGCCGGCATACCACACTGTTTGTAGGGGACCAGCTGTTTACGGATATTTACGGCGCCAACCGGGCAGGGGTATACTCCATCCTGGTAAAGCCCATTCATCCCAAAGAGGAGATCCAGATTGTGGTGAAGCGGTGGCTGGAGGCAGTGGTGCTGTATTTTTACAAAAAACAGTTGAAAAAACACAAGATTTAGTATAAAATATATGTGATTATTTTGCGGCGAGAGAAGCAGACTAAGCGCCGGAGGACGGCTGGCATGGCCAGACCTGCCACTGGTATGCAAATTCAAGGAGGAATATCACATGATTTCAGCAGGTGATTTTAGAAACGGCATTACCCTGGAGATTGAGGGCGCAGTATTTCAGATCGTAGAATTCCAGCACGTGAAGCCGGGCAAGGGTGCTGCCTTTGTGAGAACCAAGATTAAGAATGTTATGACCGGTTCCGTAGTGGAGAGAACCTTCCGTCCCACCGAGAAGTTCCCCTCTGCCAGGATTGACCGGGTGGACATGCAGTATCTGTATGCGGACGGGGATCTGTTCAACTTTATGAACATGGAGAACTATGAGCAGATGGCCCTGACCAAGGATGTAATCGGGGATGCGCTGAAGTTTGTCAAGGAGAACGACACCTGCAAGGTATGCTCCTACAACGGTAAGGTATTTTCCGTGGAGCCGCCCTTATTCGTGGAGCTGGAGATCACCAACACCGAGCCGGGCTTCAAGGGGGACACGGCCCAGGGCGCTACCAAGCCGGCTACGGTTGAGACCGGAGCCACGGTATATGTACCCCTGTTTGTGGACAATGGGGACAAGATCAAGATCGATACCCGTACCGGCGAGTATCTGTCCAGAGTATAAGGAACCAGTACTGGATACCCTGGGAAGCAACGGCGCTTCCTGGGGCTTTTTTATGACACCCAGGGGCCTGGCCGGATATGGGGCGGCGTGTCTGCCGTCAGACGTATAAAGTCCTGCCATGGGACAAGAAGGAGGAGACACTATGGAAATCAGCGGACATACACAGATGCTTTGCCTGATCGGCAGCCCGGTGGGACATTCCGGTTCCCCGGCCATGTACAATTACAGTTTTCGGAAGCTGGGGCTGGATTATGCCTACCTGGCATTTGACATTCAGGAGCAGGAGACGGCAGAGGCCATCCGGGCCCTGCGGCTTCTCAACGTCCGGGGCTTCAATATCACCATGCCCGGCAAGACGGCGGCCATGGCCTGCTGCGATGAGCTTTCCCAGGCAGCCAGGCTGATCGGAGCGGTGAACACGGTGGTCAATGAGCAGGGGCGGCTGACCGGGCACAATACGGACGGTCTGGGCTGGGTGCACAACTGCAGGGAGCACGGCTTTGAGATCCGGGGGGCCAAGATGACCATCGCAGGGTCCGGCGGCGCTGCCACGGCCATCCAGATCACCAGCGCCCTGGAGGGGGTGAGGGAAATGTCCATATTCGCCATGAAGGACGCCTTCTACGCCAATGCAGAGGCCACTGTGGAGAAAATCAGGGCCAGTGTGCCGGAGTGTGTGGTCCGCCTTTACGATCTGGCAGACCGGGACCGGCTGTATGGGGAGATTGGGGACAGTGACATTTTCACCAATGCCACCCCTGTGGGGATGAAGCCTATGGATGACAGAAGCCTGATTGAAGACAGGGGGGTATTCCGCCGGGACCTGGTGGTGTCGGATGTGGTCTATAATCCCAGGGTCACAAGGCTTCTGGCAGATGCCCAGGCAGCAGGCTGCAGGACCGTGCCCGGGATCGGGATGCTTCTGTGGCAGGGGGCGGAGGCCTTTAAGCTGTATACGGGCCAGGAGATGCCGGTGAAGGAAGTGGAGGAACGGTATTTTGCGGAAGGAGGAAAGTGACCATGACATTGGATGAAATCCGTATGGAGATTGACCAAATTGACAGCCAGATGAAACCGCTGTTCTTAAAACGCATGGAGTGGGCCAGGCAGGTGGCCCAGGCCAAGGCCGTCACCGGCGGGGATGTGTTTGTGGGGGAACGGGAACAGGCCATTATCCGGAAGCGGGCAGGGGATGTGGAGGAGGTTCATGAGGAATATGCGGCCTTTTTAAGGCACCTGATGAGCGTCAGCAGGCGTTTCCAGTACGGGATTCTCACGGATATGCAGGACCAGGTGATTCGGGAAGCGCTGGAGCAGGCAGGTCTGGACGGTACCAGGGAGCACAGCCAGGTGACTGTGGCATTTACCTGCGGGAAGGAGTCCGGTGGTCTGAATCTGTATCTGAATATGGTGTCCCTGAACCGTATCCCGCTGGAGCAGCTCCGGATGGACAGCCAGGGCGGCGTCCAGAAGGTGACCATGGTGCTGGGGGGGAGCCTGGAACACCCGGACCTGCGCCGGCTGGTGTGCCAGATGGGCAAGGAGGCTGAAGGGTTCAGAATTGTCTCCCTGGAGTAAGGAGGCCGGACAGACAGAGGCAGCCTGCAGCATGGAAGATGTCTGCCATACTGGGGCTGCCTCTGTCTGGTAACCGCTGTACATGGTTTCCGGCCTTGTCTGTCAGGAGTTCTCCCGGGAGGGACTGCCTTTTTCATTGTCCAGGGCAATGAGCTTTGCGATGATTTCTTCGCAGATCTGGGTGGCGTCCTTGCCGTCTGTGGCAATGGTCACATCGGCCACCTGCTCGTAGCGTTCCCGGCGCTTCTCCATAAGGCTGCTGATGAAATCCACGTTCATGTGGTTGTTGAGAATAGGCCGCTCGTCGCTGTCCTTGACCCGGTAGTAAATGGTCTCGGGCCTGGCGGTGAGAAGGACGACCCGGCCATTCTTCTTCATATGTTCCGCGTTGTCCTCCCGCATGACCACGCCGCCTCCGCAGGAGACAATAGTCTGTTTGCGCTTCTGCAATTCGATCAGGGTGTTGCTTTCCAGGTTGCGGAAGTACACTTCCCCGTACTCGTCAAAGATCTCCGAGATGGACATTCCCTGCTTCTGGACAATCATCTCATCCATCTCCACCCGCTCCATCTCCAGCTTGGCCTGAAGCTCGCTGGCAATGGTACTTTTGCCGGCCCCCATGAATCCGATGAGGAAAATATTGTAGTCAAACAGGCTTTTGGCCTGGATGCGCCGGCTGTTCTTCATGATATACTTGAAGATATCCAGAATCTCTTCCCGGAAGGGATTGTCCCCCAGTTTGGTGTTCAGGGCGTCGGTCTGCTTCTGTTCCTGTTCCGGCTGGAGGATGGGAATGCCGGTGGCCTTCTTGTAGGAGATGATCTCCTGGATATGGCTCATGCGGACGGCAAGCTGTTCGATAATGACGTCGTCGCAGCCGCTGATTTTCTCGCGGATAGTCTCTAACTGGTTCATGGTGGTTCTCCTTGTGATAAAGTTTGTGTGGTCCGGCCGCGGAAGCCCGGAAGGATGCCATGGCCGTGGAAACCGGCCGGTGTGTTCCGGCTGGCTGTTTCTGATTATTATAGCAGGGTATGGACGGGTTTGCAATAAGAAAATTTAGCGCTTTAAAGTGGCAGTGGCATTCCGGTTCACAGCCAGCCGGCCACCAGGGACCGGCTGGGAGGATACATGGAATGGCCGGAATCCGGGCCAGATCTCAGCAGAACCAGTTCTGCACCAGATACATGTACAGAACCGTCCCGGCCCCGATGCTTAAGAGGGTATTTTTCCGCCATTTGTGCAGCAGGAAAACCACCAGAATGGAGATCAGCTCCGGAAGCCCGTGGAAGGGGGAGAAGACGGCATCCTTCAGGCTGTATACGACCAGAAATCCAATTACCGCACAGGGCAGCACCGTGCCCAGGTAGGAAATGTATTTAGGCGGGGCCTTTCCTTCCGGGAACAGAAGGAAAGGAAGAAACCGGGTAATCATGGTTCCGGCTGCTACGGCCAGGATGGTGATGATTTTTTGCAGGGTGGTCATAGGTGGTGTTCTCCTTTTTGGAATGGGTGGGGCAGCTTAAGGGGAAGCTTTATACGGCTTCCGTCCGGCGGCTTTTCAGCCGGGTAAGGGAAAGAAACAGGATGATCAGGGCCATGGCCGGAAGGATGAAAGCGTCAGGCCCCAGCAGAGCCAGGGATGCCAGGGAACAGCCCAGGCCTGTCAGGGCGGGACGGTGGTCCTTGTGTTCCTCCCACTGGCTGAGGAACATGACCACAAAGAGGGCGGTCATGCCGAATTCAATGCCTGTGGTGTCAAAGCGGATCACATAGCCCAGAAGTGCTCCCAGGGCAGCCCCGGTCACCCAGTAAGCCTGGTTCAGCAGGGCAAGGAAAAAGGCGTAGAAGGGGTTAAAGGCCGACAGCAGCAGGCTGACGGTAACAAGCTCCATGGAGCCGGCAAAGATAAAGAGGCTCATAAACATGGGATAGAAAAAAGGAAATCCCTGGCTTTTCATCAGGAACCCATAGGACATGCCCAAAAACAGAAATCCCACACAGATGGGCAGGGTGTGGGGCAGGGCGGTTTTCAGTGCTTTTGTTTTCATGACAGAACCCTTTCTGGTATACTCCCTCCATGGGGCGGTGCAGGAGGTTTTCTGCATTATACAAATGATTGGGGGATTTGTCAATGTCTGAACAGTGGTGAGTCATGTGTAGCAGGTTGACAAAAACTGGATTTGGCACTACAATTTCGGTAACAGACAGACGGGCGTCAAGGCTCAGGAAGATGCCCCGTCTGGACGGGACAGCTTTGGATAGCTTTGGCAACTAATATCCACAATAGAGAAATGGAGACAAATGAACCAGATACAACAAGAAACCAGTCAAGAGAAGGAATTAAATAAGGAAGAAAAGCCGGCGCTTCTGGAGCTGCGGCAGATTGAGAAGCGTTTCGGGGATACCAGGGTCCTGAAGGGGATTGACCTGACCGTGGAGGAGGGGGAGTTTGTGACGCTTCTGGGTTCCTCGGGCTGCGGCAAGACCACCACCCTGCGGATCATCGCAGGGCTGGAAGAGCCGGACAGGGGCCAGGTGCTTCTGGAAGGGGTGGATATGGGAGGCCAGGGCCCGGAGAAACGGAATGTAAATACCGTATTCCAGAATTATGCCCTGTTTCCCCATATGAATGTGTTCCAGAACATTGCCTACGGTCTGAAAATCCGGAAGGTGGACAAGGAGGAAATCCGCCGGCGGGTGACGGAGATACTGGCCCTGGTGCAGCTGGAGGGCTTTGAGAAGCGGATGCCTTCCCAGATGAGCGGGGGACAGCGCCAGCGGGTGGCCATTGCCAGGGCGCTGGTGAACAATCCCAGGGTACTGCTGCTGGACGAGCCTTTGGGGGCCCTGGACTTACAGCTCAGACGGCAGATGCAGACGGAGCTGAAGCGGCTCCAGAAGAAGCTGGGGATCACTTTCATCTACATTACCCACGACCAGGAGGAGGCTATCAACATGTCCGACAAGATCGTGGTGATCCGGGACGGCCTGGTAGAACAGGCGGGAACCCCTTCCCAGATCTATGATGATCCCAGGACCAGCTATGTGGCCCGGTTTGTAGGCTCTGCCAATATTCTCACCGGAACGGCCTTACGGGTCCGGGGGCAGGAGGGCATTCTGGAACATGCCTCCGGCCAGGCCGGGTTCCGGACAGGGGCACGTCCCGTAAAAGAAGGGGAGACCATAACCGTGGCGGTCCGGGGAGAGACCATCCGCATTTGGCCGGAAAAGCACCAGCCCCAGGGCCTGGCCGGGGTGATCACCGAGAAAAGCTTTGTGGGGGGCATGCTGCGGATTGCGGTGGCGCTGGGGGACGGTACGGAAGTGACCGTCAGCCGCCATGGCATTAACTTTGACTATGATGCAGGCCAGCAGGTGTGGCTGGAATGGGACCCTTCTGCGGCGGTGCTGGTAGACCGGGAAGATGGCCCGGGTAATGTGCCCGGCAGTGGGGACCGGCCTGGCCCGGTTCTGGCAGACAGGGAGGACAGGCGATGAGAAAAGACCGCTGGTGGCTGTGTGTGGCCCCTCTCTATGTGTTTACCTTACTGTTCGTGCTGGGACCGGCTCTCTACATGGTGGCGGTGAGCTTTGCCACCAACCGGGACAGCGGGTACGGGTTTCAGTGGAGCTTTACCCTGGAGAATTTCCGGCGGATGCTGGACCCGGTTTATCTGCAGTGCTTTTACCAGTCCTTCCAGCTGGCGTTTACCACCACGGCGGTGGCGGTGCTGATCGGGTATCCCTTCGGCTACTTTATGGGGCGGCTTTCGCCCAGGGGGCGGAAGATCCTTCTGTTCCTGATTATGGTGCCTTTCTGGACCAGTTCCCTGATCCGGCTTTACGGGTGGCTGATCATCCTCCAGGCCAGGGGTATTGTCAACCAGGCCCTGATGGGGCTGGGACTGGTGAAGGAGCCCCTGAAAATCCTGTACAGCTATCCGGCGGTGCTGACCGGCATGGTATATGCCCTGCTTCCCTTTATGATGCTGGCAGTGTATTCCAGTGTGGAGAAAATGGACTGGTCCCTGGTGGAGGCAGCCAGGGATCTGGGAGCTTCCCCGGCTAAGGCATTTTTCACCATTACCTTCCGGCTGACGCTGCCGGGGCTTCTGTCCGGGATCATCCTGACATTTGTTCCTTCCATGGGTCTGTTCTTTATTGCGGACATTCTGGGGGGCAATAAGATCGTGCTGGTGGGAAGCCTGATCCAGGACCAGCTTACCCGGGGCAGCAACTGGCCCTTTGCCGCCGCCCTGGCTCTGGTGCTGACGGTCATGACCAGCCTGATGATTGCCCTATACCGCAGGATTACCCATGTGCGGGATCTGGAAGGGGTGTTCTGATGAAGAAGAGAAGAATCCGTTTTTCCCATGTGTACCTGGCAGCGGTCATGATGGTTACCTACCTGCCCATTGTGATGGTGGTGGTGTTTTCCTTCAATGATTCCAGTGTTCCGGTGGCCTGGAAAGGGTTTACCCTGGAATGGTACAGGACCCTGCTGGGGGACCGGGCCCTGATGGAGGCCCTGGGCAACAGCCTGGTACTGGGACTGTTAAGCTGCGGCCTGGCAGCAGTCATCGGGACCCTGGGGGCCCTGGGGATGACCCGTGCCCACTTTAAAAGCCAGGGAATGCTGGAGTACCTTTCCACCATTCCCATTATGGTGCCGGAGATTATTCTGGCCATGGTATTTATGGCCTTTTTCTCCCTGCTGGGACTGCCTTTCGGCATGGTGACCCTGGTGCTTGGCCACACGGCTTTCTGCATTCCTTATGTATTTTTGATGGTTAAGGCACGGCTGGTGGGAATTGACCGGTCCCTGGAGGAGGCAGGACGGGATCTGGGGGCCTCCCCTGTCCGGGTGTTCTTTGACATTACCCTGCCCCTGATTCTGCCGGCGGTGGCTTCCGGTTGTATTCTGGCCTTTGCCATGTCCTTTGACGATGTGGTCATCAGCCTGTTTGTCAATGGCCCAACCTTGTCCACGCTGCCGATTAAAATATACACCCAGTTAAAGACCGGGGTGACGCCGGAGATCAATGCCTTGTGCACGGTGATCCTGGCGGCGGTGATACTGGTGATGACGGTGTATTTCTGTCTGGCTGGAAAGCTGGGGGAAAAGGAAATGTAACCGTTCAGACACATATACAAATATTCTGTCCCGGGAAGCTTCCGGGTAACCCTGCAGGGATACCGGAACGGTAAGGGTTCCAGGGGACAGGGACATGTAAAGGAGATCAAGATGAAACAGAAGCGGTATGTAACGGGGATCGTGCTGGTACTGGCTGTGCTGTCGGTGATTGTTACCGCCTGCACCGGAAAGGCCGGCAAGGAGGAGCTGGTGCTGTTTACCTGGCAGGGCATGTTCCCCCAGGAGGTGCTGGACGGATTTACGGAAAGGACCGGCAGCAAGGTGGTCTATTCCAACTTTGACACCGATGAGACCATGCTGGAGCGGCTGTCCCAGGCCAAGGGCGGATCCTACGATGTGGTGGTGGCAGATGATTATATTATTGAGCAGGTCATCGCGTCCGGGCTGGCCAGTGAGATCGACAAGTCGGTGGTGACCAATTTCGGAAATATCAATCCTCTGTACCAGGGGCATTTCTATGATCCCCAGGACCAGTATACCATTCCCCATGGAGCCGGGATCCCCCTGATCGTCTATGACCCGGCCCAGGTGGACTTTGAGATCCGGGGATATGAGGATCTGTGGAATCCGGCTTTAAAGGACAGTGTGGCCCTGATCGGCAACTACCGGGTCATCAACGGCATTACCCTGCTGACCATGGGCAAATCCATGAACGAAACAGACCCCGGGGTGATTGCAGAGGCTGGAAAGAAGCTTCTGGAGCTGGCCCCCAACGTGCGGATGATCCAGGACGACAACACCCAGAATGCTTTGTTTAACGGGGAGGCATCGGTGGCATTTCTCTACACCTCCCAGGTGACCCGGGCCCTGGAGGAGAACCCGGATCTGAAGGTGGTGTACCCGCAGGAGGGGCTGGGATTCGGGATTCTGGGTGCCTTTGTGCCTTCCCAGGCCCCACACAAGGACCTGGCCAACCAGTTCCTCAATTACCTGCTGGAGCCGGAGGTGTCCAGGCAGTGCTTTGAGTACAACGGCTATTACAACACCAACAAGGCGGCAGACGCCATCGTCACCCCGGCCCTGGTGGTGCCTGAGTCGGTGACCTCCGGGGAGATCATCCAGAATGTGCCGGGAGAGGCCAATGAGGTGTATGATAAGAACTGGATTGAGTTTAAGGCGGCCTGCGGGGAGGGGTGACGTACTGGAACCGTGGGAATCAGATTCCGGAGCCTGGAAAACTGCAAGTGAAGACAGAAAGGGGAGACATATGAGAGTTCTGGAAGAATTTGATGCAAGCACAGAGGCAGTGGTGAATCCCGCCCATGTGGTAAAACCAGTGCCGGGTATGCCCAGGGTTGTGGTTTCCTGCTTTGCCTGGGAGACGTTTGAGCGGATGGTCAGCGGTTTCGGCGGAACGAAGATTGGGGAAACCAGGGAAGCCAACATGGTGATTCCGGTGTATCAGACAAGCCTCAAAGGGACTCCGGTTGGCATGTATCTGTCTCCGGTAGGCGCTCCGGCCTGCGTCTCCACGGCAGAGGAAGTATTTGCCATGGGGGCGGAAACCATCCTGCTTTTCGGCACCTGCGGGGTCCTGGACAGCTCCATAGGAGACTGTTCCATTGTGATCCCGGACAGGGCGGTCCGGGACGAGGGAACCAGCTATCATTATATGCCGGCGTCCGACGAGATTTTGGTGAATCCGCGGTATATGGACATTTTCACTCAGATGCTGGACAGCCTTGGCTGTCATTATGCCGTGGGAAAGACCTGGACCTGCGACGGCATTTACCGGGAGACCCGGGAAAAGGTGGCCCGGAGAAAGGCTTCCGGCTGTATCAGTGTGGAAATGGAGTGTTCGGCCATGGCCGCCCTGGCCCGGTTCCGGGAGCGGGAGGTCTTTCAGTTCTTTTATGCCGCGGACAATCTGGATGGGGAGACCTGGGATATCCGCAGCCTGGACAATGGGGCCAGGCTGGATGATAAGGACAGAATTGCAGGTCTGGCCATGGAACTGGCGGTGCGGGTAGCTGGGGTGAAAGGGAAGAACTCCATGGGGCTGTCAGATAAGACAACACGGTAATGCTATATGAATGGCGTGGGCTGAGCCCCGTCAGGATACTTTCAAAAAGGCTGTCGGAAAAGCGGTTTTCTGACAGTCTTTTTTGCTGTCTGGTATATCTGTATGCTTAGAGCGTGTCTGAAAGTCGCCTTCCACTGAGAGCAGTAAACAAGGATAAGTAAACGAAATAGGTTAGTAAACAGAAAAAATAAGTAAACAAAAAAGATGAATAGGAAAGAAAATAGGTAAACTATAAAATCTTTACTAAAGTACAAAAAGAATATATAGTTCGGAAAATATTGAAAAATAAACGTTGAAACAGAGATAGAAACCTAAGTGAAATAGTCAAAATGCATAAAAAATATCAATAAAACTATATAAAACTAACAAATAAACAATTTTTGCAAAGAACATATTGACATTCTTTCGTGAATTCGCTATACTCAAGCCATAAGTAAAACAGTTTACCAAACAAGCGAAAGGAGAACAGGTATGGCGGGTATTATGATTACCGGACACGGGCATTTTCCCAGCGGGGTGTTAAGCGCGGTGGAGCTGGTGGCCGGAACGTCCGGGGAGATTGTGGCTGTGGATTTTGAGGCAGGGCAGACAGCCGGGGAGCTGAGGGCTGCCATGACAGCGGCCCTGGAATCCCTGGATGAGGACCAGGTTCTGATTCTGGCAGATCTGGCAGGAGGAACCCCTTTTAACACGGCAGCGGTTTTAAAGCAGGAGGTAAAAGGAAAGGAGATCCGCCTTCTTGCGGGAGCCAGCATGCCCATGGTGGTGGAGGCCGTCTTTTCCAGAGCTGCCGTGGGGCTGGATGAGCTGACGGCCATGGCTGCCCAGGCAGCCGCGGAGGGACTGATAGATGCGGACCGGCTGGAAAGCGGCGGGGAAGAACCACAGTTTGAAGACGGACTGTAGCATCCGGGCAGAATCCTGGAAGGCCCATCCGGCTGCCAGGAGCGACAAACCGGTTTACCACACAATAAGTTAGGAGAGAATGAGAATCATGAGAAAGAACATCCAGACAGAACCAGTGATTTTCCGGGAACAGTATCTGGAAACACCCCTTCTTACCAGGGAAGAGGTGGAAGGGGCAATGAACCGGGCAGTGGAGCAGACCCGGGTGAATCTGGAGTATTTTGGGGACCGGTTTCCCACACCGGCCACCAGGGACCAGGTATACGGCAGGATGGATAACGTGGAATGGACAAACGGATTCTGGACCGGGATGCTGTGGCTGTGCTATGAGTATACCGGTGATCCGGTTTTCCGCCGGTATGCAGAGGCCCAGGTGGATTCCTTTCTGGAACGGGTGGAGAAGCGGGTGGAGCTGGATCACCACGATCTGGGCTTTCTGTATTCCCCGTCCTGCGTGGCCGCCTATAAGCTGACCGGCTCCCGGAAGGCAAAGCAGGCAGGAATCCTGGCAGCGGAGAAGCTGATGGAACGGTTCCGGCAGCGGGACGGCTTCATCCAGGCCTGGGGGGAGCTGGGGGCCAGGGAGCATTACCGGCTGATCATTGACTGCCTGATGAATATTCCGCTGCTTTACTGGGCCTCCCAGGTTACCGGAGATGACCGGTACCGGACAGCCGCAGGACGCCATTATGAAAAATCCTGCCAATACGTGATCCGGGAGGACGCATCCGCCTTTCACACCTTCTACTTTGACCCGGAGACAGGGGCTCCGGTGAAAGGGGTGACCCGGCAGGGCTACAGCGACGACTCTGCCTGGGCCAGGGGCCAGGCCTGGGGAATCTACGGAATCCCCCTGAATTACAGGGAGAACCGGCAGCCGGATTCCCTGAAGCTGTACAAGGCCATGACCCATTATTTCTTAAACCGCCTGCCAGAGGATTCGGTGTGTTACTGGGATCTGGTCTTTGGCGACGGTTCCGGCCAGCCCCGGGATTCCTCGGCTGCCGCGGTGGCAGTCTGCGGCATCCACGAGATGGAACAGTATCTGCCTGGTACAGACGGGGACAAACCGGTTTACCGCGGGGCCATGCACCGGATGCTCCGTTCCCTTATGGACCATTATGCAGGCGGAAAACCACAGGCCGGAGCCCCTGTCCTTTCCCACGGTGTCTATTCCTGGCATTCCGGCAAAGGAGTAGACGAAGGAAACATCTGGGGGGATTATTATTATATGGAAGCACTGATGCGTTTGGGCAGGGACTGGAATCCCTACTGGTAATCTGCCGCAGACGGTGAAAACAAAGCAAGGAGGATATAGAATGACACCCAATATTACAGCATTTCGCATTGACGAGCGTCTGATTCACGGCCAGGGGCAGATGTGGATCAAGGCCCTGGGAGTAAACACGGTGATTGTGGCCAATGACACGGCCAGCCAGGACCCCATGCAGCAGACCCTGATGAAGGCCGTTGTACCCAAATCCATTGCCATGCGGTTCTTCTCCATCCAGCACACCTGCGATGTGATCATGAAAGCGTCACCAAAGCAGACCATTTTCCTTGTGTGCAAGTCAGCCCAGGACGCCCTGAGACTGGTGGCAGGAGGCGTACCGGTAACGGAAATCAATGTGGGAAACATCCACCGGGCTCCCGGCAGGGAGGAAGTCAGCAAGTATATTGCCCTGGGACCGGAAGACAAGGCAGCATTAAGAGAGCTCCGGGACAAGTACGGCGTCCGGTTTAATACACGGACCACCGCGTCCGGCGATGACGGCGGGGCCAAAGTGGATCTGAACAAATATTTAGATTAAGGAGGAAACGGTTGTGACAATCAGTCTGGTTCAATGTGTACTTATCGGTCTGTGGAGCGGCTTCTGTCTGGCAGGCATGCTGCTGGGCATCTATACCAACCGCTGCCTGATTATGTCGGCAGGGGTGGGGCTCATTCTGGGGGATCTTCCCACGGGTCTGGCCATGGGAGCAGTAGGGGAACTGGCATTTATGGGATTCGGGGTGTCCCAGGGAGGCTCCGTGCCGCCCAATCCCATGGGCCCCGGTATTGTGGGGACCATCATCGCCATTACCATGAAAGACGCAGGGATTGATGTGGGGTCCGCACTGGCCCTGTCCTTCCCCTTTGCGGTGGCTTTCCAGTTTGTGATCACCGCTACCTATACCTTTGCCACCACCCTGACCGCCACGGCCTACAAGGCCCTGGACCGTAAGGATTTTAAGACCTTCCGCATAGCGGCCAATGCCACCATATGGGTATTCGCGGCAGTGGGATTTCTGATCGGCTTTGGAGGGGCCTTCAGCTCCGACGGCTTACAGAAACTGATTTCCCTGATTCCTGGCTGGCTCAGTACGGGACTGGGAGTGGCAGGGAAAATGCTTCCGGCCATTGGATTTGCCATGATCTTAAATGTCATGGCCAAGAAGGAGCTGATTCCTTTTGTGCTCCTGGGCTATATTGCCATTGCATATTTAAAGCTTCCGGTTATGGGAGTGGCAGTACTGGGAACGGCTGCTGCGCTGATGGTATTTTTCCATGCAGGCAGAGGTACCGGTAATTCGGTAGAAGAAGTGGAGGTGGAATTTGAAGATGGCATCTAACAGACTGGAAAAACGGGATTATATCAGAACCAGCCTTCGGGCGTATTATCTGCAGAACGGATTTAACTATGGAAACTACCAGGGCCTGGGCTATGCCAATATGCTGTTCCCGGCACTGCGCAAGCTGTACAGGGACGACGATGACCGGCTGCAGGAGGCACTGAAGGAGAACATCGAATTCTTCAACACCAACCTTCACTTTGTCCCCTTTATCACCAGCCTGCATCTGGTGATGCTGGAGAACCGGACGCCGGCAAAGGAGATCCGCAGCATCAAGATGGCGCTTATGGGGCCTCTGGCCGGGATCGGAGATTCCCTGGCCCAGTTCTGTCTGGCACCTCTGTTTGCCACCATCGGGGCCTCCCTGGCCCAGGAGGGCATGATCCTGGGACCGGTTCTGTTCTTCCTGGCCATGAACGGGATTCTCCTGGCAGCCAAGGTTCTCACCGGCCTGTGGGGCTATAAGCTGGGAACCAACATTATTGCAAGCTTAAGCGAAAAGATGGAAATGATTTCCGGCATTGCCAGCATGATCGGCGTGACGGTGATCTCCGGGCTGGCGGTAAACTTTGTAAAGATTGCCACACCGGTCCGGTATGTGGCCAGTATGCCGGATAACCAGCAGAAGGTGGTGGCCATCCAGGATATGGTGGACGCCATTGCTCCCAACCTGCTTCCGGTGCTGTTCACCGGCCTGATTTTCTATCTGATTAAGGTGAAGAAATGGACCACCTACAGGCTGGTGGTGCTGACCATTGTCCTTGGCATTGTCCTGTCAGTGCTGCACCTGATTGCATAAGGGGTGAAAAAACAAGAAACAGGTTCCTTGACCAGGGAAATTATGTTATACTGGATATATTGCAGCGGGGCGTGGCTCAATGTTCAGACACGCTCCGGCCCAAAGGGACCCGCCAGACACGGTCCGGGACGGATATTGCAGAATGGGATGTGGAGGTTGCCATGAAGAAACTGACAATTAATGAGATTGCGGAGCAGGCAGGGGTGTCCAAGACCACCGTGTCCTTCTACCTCAATGGAAAAACCAATAAAATGTCAGAAGAAACACAGCAGCGGATTCAGCAGATCATTGATGAGACCGGATACGAGCCCAGCGCCGCCGCCAGGGCCATGAAGGCCAAAAGCAGCGGGGTGCTGGGGGTGATTCTGGACGACGTGTCCAAACCTTATGAGGCCCAGGCATTAAAAGGAATCGAGGAGACGGCCCGGGCTGCCGGCTACCAGATCTTAATCGGCAACAGTGGCCTGAACTTTAACAATGAAAAGGAATACATTGAGCAGATGACAAGGACCGGGGCAGAGGGATTTATCATCCAGTCCACCTACCGGTTCGGCATGCTGGCGGCCTCCCTGGAGAAAAAGCGCAGACCCCTGGTTTATCTGGGAACGCGGCCTTACGACTCCAGGGGCCGTTTTGTGAAAAGCAACCATTATGAATGTGTCTATCAGGCCATTACGGACTGTATCGGCAAGGGCTATGAGGCCTTTGTCATGGCGGCGGTGGACGGCTCCGATGTCAGCGGAGGCTTTGAGAAGACCCGGGGCTACAAGGATGCCCTGCAGGATGCAGGGCTTGTGGGCAGCAGCTGTTATTTTACGGAGCAGGTCCGTTCCGGGGATGTGTTTGAGCAGCTGAAACCTCTGGTGGATCTGAAAAAGAAGACCCTGGTCTATGTGGCGGAGCCGGAACTGCTTCCGGTGGTATACCAGGCAATCCGCAATTTTCCGGACTACCAGAGGCTGTTTCCGGCCACCCTTGGCCTGATCGGTTTTGACCTGACCGGATGGACAAGACTTACCACTCCCGCCATTACCGCCATTCTGGAGCCTGCCTTCCAGGAGGGTATCCGGGCTGCCAGGGAGCTTCTGGAGCTTCTGGACGGAAAGCGCCGGGAGGGGGAGGTAGTGTTTAAAAATGTAGTGAAATGGAGGGGGACCACTCTGTAGGGGGACTGGAAAATTTGTAAGAAGTTGTGGTAGAATAGCTTCGTATGTGGTAGAATGTATGTGGAAAAAATGTTGAGGATTTAAAAATAACCCTATTATATAAGGAAAAACCATGAGAAAACCAGCCTTACCTGATGAAATTTTACTAAGTATCCAGCAGCCGGCCCGCTACATCGGCGGAGAGGTGAATATGTGCGTCAAGGACCCGAAAACCGTAGACATCCGTTTTGCCATGTGCTTCCCGGACGTGTATGAGATCGGCATGTCCCATCTGGGCATGCAGATTCTCCAGTCCAAGTTCAACAGCCGGGAGGATGTGTACTGTGAGCGGGTCTTTTCCCCGTGGATGGATTTGGACCAGGTGCTGCGGAAACAGCAGATTCCCCTGTTTGCCCTGGAGTCCCAGGACCCGGTGAAGGAGTTTGATTTCCTGGGCATCACCATCCAGTATGAGATGTGTTACACCAATATTTTACAGATTCTGGACTTAAGCGGTATTCCCCTTCACGCCGGGGACCGGCAGGACCAGGACCCCATTGTCATCGGCGGCGGTCCCTGCGCCTACAACCCGGAGCCCCTGGCGCCTTTCTTTGATCTGTTCTACATCGGGGAGGGGGAGACCCGGTATGACCAGCTGTTTGATCTCTATAAGGAGATCCGGGGACGTGGCGGCAGCCGCCGGGACTTCCTTTTGGAAGCGGCAAAGCTTCCGGGGATCTACGGGCCCGGGTTTTACGACGTAACCTACCGGGAGGACGGAACCATCGCTTCCTTTACCCCCAGTGAGGAGGGGATTCCGGCCACTGTCCGCAAGGAGGTGGTGGCGGACCTGGATGATGCGCCCTACATTGACAGGCCCCTGGTTCCCTTTATCAAGGTGACCCAGGACCGGGTGGTACTGGAGATTCAGCGGGGCTGCATCCGGGGCTGCCGGTTCTGCCAGGCAGGCAATGTGTACCGCCCCCTGCGGGAGCACAGTCTGGAGTATTTAAAGGCCTATGCCTATAAGCTTTTAAAGTCCACCGGCCACGACGAGATCTCCTTAAGCTCCTTAAGCTCCAGCGACTACACCCGTTTAAAGGAGCTGGTGACCTTTCTGATTGAAGAGTTTA
>CAJTOV010000009.1 GCA_910577765.1 uncultured Lachnospiraceae bacterium | reverse complement strand
CATGGTGGCTGTAAAGGAAGCTTCCGTCCCCGTACAGCACGGCCCCTCCCGCCGTGGACCCGCCGCTGTAGGTATACCGCCCCTCCCCGCAGGGTGTATATGCGTCCGGGATAAACCCCGCAATGGCCTCCGGAATGCTGTAGGCACGGCAGAATGCCCCCACGATACCGGGCTTTTCCAGGGGGTCCCCCTGCTTTTTCGCGGACCGGTCCCGCAGCTTTGCCGCCCCCGGCACCTCCGGCCACTCCCGCACGTCCCTCCAGTCCCGGTACATGGCAAGAAGCCCCTTTCCTGACAGGAAAGGCCGGTCCCGGTATGCGAATATGTACTCACTGTCCCGGCTGCACCCCGGCCAGTACATCAGCCGTACGGTCTGGAACGTGGTGGGGTCAAATATCTGCATCCCAAGAAATGAGGCCGCTTTCCTGGCTATGGGCTCATACTGGTCCGGTGTGCACGGCTCATCCAGTGGGAGGATGATCCGCAGCCTGGGGGCAGCGGGCTCATGCTTCCTGGTGGAGTACACCGCATAGGCACAGCCCAGGGCATCAACGGCTGCCAGCACGGACTGTGTCCCTCCCGGCGGGATACTGTCCGCATCCAGGGTCACCAGGTGGCGGGGCCCGGCACTGCTGCTGCACCTGGTCTCCCCCGTAAGCTCCCCGCCCACAAAGCCGCCGATGTCCTTCAGGGCGTCCTGGCCGGCCTTTGGCAGCCCCCGGTACTCCGCATAGGTCTCCCCGGTCCGTACCGGGGCAGAAAGCCTGCTGACAAAACCGGACCAGGAAATCTCCTGCTGCTGCCAGTGCAGGGAATACCGGCTGGTGCCGGCAGATATTTTTAAGACCCGGTCATTTACAAACATGGTGTTACTCCTTCCTGTAATAGTCCCCGGTAAAGCCGTCCGCTGCCAGAGGCAGGCCTGCTGCCCAGGGCGGGGTCCTGCACATGATTCCCACTGCCTCCTCCAGGCTCTGGCTTCCGCCCTCCGGGATCTCCAGCACCACCTCGTCGTGGATGTGGAAGCAGATCCGGTAGCCGGCTTCCCGCAGTCCCAGGATGGCAGAGGCCAGGCAGTCCCTGGCCACCGCCTGCACGATGTTCTCCGTCAGCTTTCCCCCGTAGGTCTGCACCGGCTCCCATTTGTGGCTTTTCTGGCCCAGGCCCATGTACCAGACCTGTTTCAGCCCCCGCCCGTCCGGCACCAGCCTGGGATTTACATAGTAAAGGCTCCTGCCGCTGGGCAGCCGCACCTCCATCCGCTCCCGGTCCCTGGAAAATGCCACCCCGCAGGGCAGGACGGACCGGGTACCGTGTTCCGTGCAGTCCGCCGCGTGGCGTTCCACCGCATACCAGAAATCCTGGATTCTCCGGTTGGCCGCCCGCCACCTGCGCACAATGTCCGGCAGGTCCCCCTCTGCCAGGCCCATCTGCAGGGCACCCATCTGCACCAGGGCACCGGCGGCCCCCTGGTATCCCAGGGCCAGCTCCGCGATCTTTCCCTTTGCCCGCAGGGCGTATTCCGGGTTTCCTTTCCGTATCTGCTCCTCCGGGACGCCGAACATGGCACTGGCAGAGGCCTCGTAGATCCTCCCGTGGGTCCGGAACACCTCCAGCCGCCACTCCTCCCCGGCCAGCCAGGCCAGCACCCGTGCCTCAATGGCGGAAAAATCCGCCACGGCAAAACGGAACCCGGGCGCCGGCACAAATGCTGTCCGGATCAGCTGGGACAGGGTATCAGGGACATTCCCGTAAATGGTCCTTAAGGCCTCCACCTTCTTCTTTTTCACCAGCTCCCTGGCCGTGTCCAGGCTCCCGGTATGGTTCCTGGGCAGGTTCTGGACCTGCACCAGGCGCCCGGCCCACCGGCCCGTCCGCTGGCCGCCGTAGAACTGTAAAAGTCCCCGCACCCGCCCGTCCCGGCAGACTGCGGCCTCCATGGCCCCGTATTTCTTCACGCTGGTCTTTGCCAGCTCCTGGCGGATCTCAAGGACCCGCCTCACATCCGGGGCCGCTCCGTCCGCCTCCAGAAGTTCTGCCACAGTCTGTTTATTCAGGCTGTCAATCTCCACGTCCGCATTCTCCCGCACCCACTGCTTTAACTGTGCAACCGAGTTGGGGTTGTCCAGGCCGGTGATGTCCCTTGCCTGGCCGGACAGTTCCTCCGTCATGTGGGCGCTGACTGCCAGGGCGCCGTCCACCAGTTCCATGTCCAGGGCCACGCCCCGGATGCTGATCTCCTGGTCTGCCACCCACAGCCGGTGCTCCTGTTCCGGCACCGGGTACGGCTCCAGCCGCCTGCCGATCTCCCGCTCCGCCACCACATCCTGAATACAGTACTCCTTGAAAAGCTGCCATTTCTCCGGGGCATGCCCCGGAAGGTTCCTTGTCCTCCCGCCGTTCCGCTTTGTAGGGGCGCACGGGGAACAGAAATACCGGACCAGGGCCTTTCCCTCCGCCATCTTCCGGCGGTCCTCCGGGAACTGCATGGCCTTTCCCACTGCATCCAGGCCGCCGGCATAGCCGCAGTACCAGGCATGCACCATGGAGCAGTGCCACTGCTCCAGGGGGGTCACGTAATACCGGGACAGGCAGTAATACTCAAATGCTGCATTGAAGGCGGTCTTTGCCACCTGCGGGTCTTTTAAGTCCAGGACCACCTGGTGCGGAAGGGTCTCCCCCTGCTTTAAGTCCACGATCTGCACCGGGCCGCCGTCATACCGGTAGGCAAACAGAAGGATCTCAAAATCCGGGGACTGCACATAGCGGTACAGCCCCGACCTGCGGATATCCTCACTGCTGTAGGTCTCCAGGTCAATTCCAAGCGTCCTCAAATCCCCATCACACCCCCGTTAAACGGCTGGCCGGTAACCGGGTCCACTGCCGGATACCCGGAAGCAGGTGCCGGGGGATAACCCGGAGCCGGCTGGGCAGGTGCCGGCTGGGCAGGTGCCGGCTGGCCGTAACCGGGGTATGGCGGCCGGGCTGGCGGATACCCCTGGGCCGCCGGACTGTAGCCGGGGGCAGGGGACAGCTGCGGCCCGTATCCCTGGTCTGCCAGTCCACAGCCGGGGGCAGGGGGAGGTGCCGGCACATAGCCCTGGGGGGTCTGTCCGCTGCCTGCCGGGGCAGGAGGCAGGGACGGAGGACAGCCTGGAGCCGGCTGGCCGCCACCTGGAGGGGTCTGGGCCGGGGACGGCGCGTACCCCTGGGCTGCCGGGTATCCCTGGCCGTATCCCGCCTGGGGTGGCTGGCCCGGATGGTCCTGGAACTGCATCCCGTAAGTGGACGGCCCGTTCCAGGCATTGGCCCCGCCAAAGTCCTCCTCAGGTGTTGTCCTGCCGGACAGCGGTTCCCCGTCTGCGATTTTCTGGATGCTGTTGAGTCCGCAGCCCACCCCCCGGTTCCCGTTCTGGTTAAACGCGTAGAAACTGACCGTTGCCCTGGCATAGCACCCGGAATAAAACCCGGACGGGTCAATGATGGGCCGGATCTCCCGGTCCACCACTGCCGGGCGGTTCCGGCTGGAGGCCCGGACCACCCAGTGGCCCCGGCATTCCTCCCCGAAGGGTTCCCCGCTGTCCTTCACGCCGTCCCCGTCATAAAGCGGGGTTTTGGGCCTGGCGGGCATCTGGCCGCCGAACACTTTCTGCACCCCCTCCTGCAGTGCGCGGCTGATCTCGGCCTGCATGGCCTGGTAAGTCGCGGTATCGGATTTCGGGACCAGCATGGTCACCTGGTATTTCGCCTCCCCCTTCCCGTCCCGCGGGACCTGTGGCTCAAACACATAGGCATAACTCGCCCTGAACACTCCTGTCAGCATATGGCATTTTCCTCCCTGTAGGTATTCTCCCCGCCGAAGTCCTCCTCCGGCGTACTGTCCGGCTCATACTGCGGGCGCCGGTCCCCCTCCGGTGCCAGTGCAGGCGCCCCTTTCGGCTTTCTCACATACGGCGCAAGCACGGCATCGTAGTCCTCCTTTGTTATCAGTTTCTCTGCCTGGGTCAGCGGCAGCGGCACCT
Source organism: uncultured Lachnospiraceae bacterium (assembly GCA_910577765.1). Classification (GTDB taxonomy): domain Bacteria; phylum Bacillota; class Clostridia; order Lachnospirales; family Lachnospiraceae; genus Brotaphodocola. The sequence goes on along the minus strand of CAJTOV010000009.1, from coordinate 52,608 downwards.
GCTCATAGAACATGGCCTTTTTGTAACCGGCCTTCACCAGCGCGGCATAGGCGGCCTTTACATCCGTCAGTTCCCGGCTGCTCCGCCCTTCCACCAGCTTCCAGCCTGGTATTTCCTCCCCGGCAAGCAGCTTTGCCATGGCGGCTTTTTTCACCTTCCTGATCCAGGGCTCCGCCATGGCAAGGAGGGGCAGCAGCTCCCCGATCTCCTTCCCGGTAAGAGTGGCCTCCTCCCTCATTTTCCCCGTGGCCGGGTCCACCTGGGCCTTAAGGACCGGGGCATTGGCTTCCGCCCGTGCCCGGCATGTCCCGGCAATGCAGCAGAAGCAGTCATCGCACCATTTCCCCTGGCGGAATTCCCCTTCCCCGGCAAAGGCTTTCCCTGCTGCCGGTTTCACCACGGTCTCTGCCCAGGTCTCCAGGTCCCGGGCGGTGGTGGCCCAGGCAGAGAAGTTCCCGATCCGGGGCTGTACGATGTGGAGGCAGACCTTCTCCACCGGATAGGCCATCCCGTAGGCCCGCAGGGCGCCCAGGGCGTAGAGGGCCATCTGGCTGTTGCCCTCCGCGCTGACCCGGACCCCCCTGCCGTACTTGAAATCAGCCACGTGGAGTTCCGTTCCGTACAGGATGATGCAGTCCGCCGTCCCGAACCCCTCCGGGGCCACGTGGCTGTAGTCGACCCGCTTTTCCACGGCTATGTAGGGTGCCGCAGGGTACCCGTAGGCGATCTGCTGCACATAGGCTGTGTATTCGTCCGTAAACCGGTCCATTTCCGGGCTGTAATGCCCCTCCTTCCTTAACCTGTTCAGCTCCGCCCGGTAGGTCTTCTCCGGCATCCCGGGCTCCAGGAACAGCTTCCGCAGCTTCAGCTCGCAGAAGCGGTGGGCCAGGGTCCCCTCTTCGGCCGCAGCGGAGGTCTCCTCCGGAAACTGCTCCCGGAGCCTGGCAGACGGCGTGCAGTTCAGCCACTGTTTTGAGGAGGACGCCGACAGGACGGCGTGCCCCCTCCCCCCGGCGGGCGTCACAGGTTTGCCCCCAGCATCCGCAGCTGGGTGGCCAGGGCCGGGTACTGCTCCTTCGGCACCTGCACCAGGGAGGATGCACCGAACCCGGCCAGGACCTGCATGACCTGGGGCTGCTTTCCCTGGTCCACCAGCCCGGTCATGGCCACTGCCATCTGGTCCTGGGTGTAGGCCTGGGGCACTGCGGTCACCGGCACCTGCCCGGCGGCAGGGGGCACCGTGCCGGGCTGTGCCTGGAATCCCGGCATTCCCTGGCCTGCCGGCTGCCCGGCCTGGGGCATGGGGGAGACCGGCACTGTCCCCGGGTACCCGCCCGCAGGGATCTGCGGCGGTACTGCCGCCGGAACCTGCACGGGCGCCTGCTGTGCCCCCGGACTGCCGCTTCCTGCCCGGTCTGCCAGTGCTGCGGCCACCCCGCTGCTGCCCAGGGCACGCGCCAGGCTGTTCACTGCCTCTGTTACTGCCTCCAGTCCGTTAATGTTCACTGTTACTGTCATGGTTTATTTCCTCTCTTTCCTGGTTATTTGCTGTATCCTCTTCCCCGCATCCGCAGGTTTCCCCCGGGTCCAGGTTTGCCCCGCAGCGGGGGCACGTGTGGTAGTAGCCCATGGCTGCCTCCCTTCCTTCCGGTCCTTTCAGGTCCGTGTTCCCCGGCCCTTCCAGGCTTCCCCCAGAAGCTCACAGATACATCTTTTTGCAGTATTGGCTGCCCGCGTTCCGAATGCTGCCAGAACCGCCACAGCGTCTGGCAGATCCACGGCATGCTCCGCCCACACTTCTGGCAGCCCCTCGGCCAGCCCCATCATGGCCCCTTCCAGATACCGGGCCCCGTACCCCTGCACTATCCGCTCACTGAGCACTCCGCCCCCGGCCTCCGAGGCCACTGCCACGACCGCCAGTTTTCCCTCCCTGGTGACCACCTTACCATCACATTCAACTGTCACTTTTACCATTGACTTTTCCTTCCTCCCGGTCTATAATCCGGGTATAAGCTTATTTTTGTGTTCCGGACTTCCGGCGGCCCCTCCCGCCGGCTGTCCGGCTTTTTTCTGTGCTGCCTGGAACCCTTCCGTGTACTGCCTCATCCCGTCATACAGCCCGGTATAATCCCCATGGGTAATCACATCTGCCATCCGCAGGCCGTTCAAGTACCCCATCCACATGGCCACAAGGTAATCCCGGTCCCGCTGGCTGTCCGCCTCACTGATCTGCCGCTTCCACCTGTCTGCGTGCTCCCGGACCCGGAGCCGCACCGCGTCATGTCCTGCCTTTTTCAGCACCATGTCCCCTCCTCTGTCTCTGTTTTCCGGTATCCGTAATTCGACTGCTATGTGACCCTCCTTCCTGCCAATTCTTCAATCAGCCAAATCGAATCTAACCGCATCTTTCCCGGGGTCATTTTTAATTTACTGAATGTACTCAGGGGCATTCCTATTTTCTTTGCAAGACTCTCGTTGGTAAGATTATTCTTAACTTTGGCTTCTGAAATCATGATCTTAATTTCGTCCTCACGCTGCTGGTAATAGGTCTTCTTTTTTATTTTTCTCACCTCCCTCCCAATCCCCTTTGTCTGGTAATGCAAAACCATCTGCTGGAACAGATATTTGAATCCATCGACGCATCATTCTCCACTCAAGCAGAGTTCCTCAATGCTTTTAAAGAAACGAAGGAAGCCCAGATAAAAGCTTTTCAAAAGCAGGAAGAAGCTGCCCAAGCTCAGATAAAAGCTGTTCAAGCTCAAGAGCGTGCTGCTGAAGCCCAGATAAGAGCTGTTGGTTCAAGCCAACAAGTTCCTGATAATGCGAAAGAGCCTGAGCATTCCGAACCCATTGAGTGATTGAAGCCGCCAGGAAAATCGCCGACGTGATCAGGCTGTACCGCCTTGAGGTTTTAACCTGATCACATAAACTTTTAATCTGGTCTTCCGTGCTCCCCTTTAACTCATCTTCCTTCCATTTCAAATGCCACATTTTCATTACTTATCTGCCCTACCTCCTTTCTGATAATCAAATTTAATTTGATTTTTCTGGTAAAAAAATATAGTCCAGTGGCATATTATAGAGTTCACTCAACTGTCTGCTTTGGGACATTTTAGGTTCAGATTTTCCCTTTTCCCAGCTAACAACAGTCTGCTTTCCAACCTTGAGCACTTTAGCTACATCATTCTGGGTTAATCCAGCATTCACTCTTGCTGCTGCCAGACTTATTTTGAACTCAGACAATTTTAATCACCTCCCTCACTCTACATGCATTATAAATCAAATTAAATTTGATGTCAATACCAAAATCAAGTTTTTTTTGATTTTTAGTTGACCAAAATAAAATAATGTTGTATCATAATGCCAAAGAGTTCATATGGAGGTATGCACATGGCTGACGAAGAACAGAAAAAGATTTTTGCAAAAAATTTAAATAAGTACCTTACATTGTTTGAGAAAACCCAGAAAGAAGTGGCCGATGCCATAGATGTATCTCCGCAAACCTTTAACACATGGTGCCAGGGGATTGCTTTACCAAGAATGGGAAAGGTCCAGCGGCTTGCAGACTATTTCGGAGTTGGTAAAACCGATCTGATTGACGAAAAATCCGCTGACGGCTTAACCTCCCGCGACGAACGCGATATTGCCAAGGACCTTGATGCCCTGATGAACAAAATTGAATCTGGAGAGGATTCCCCGCTGCGTTACAATGGAGAGGAAATCGATGCGGAATCAAAGGAGCTTCTGCGGGATGCAATCGGAATGAGCCTGAGACACTTAAAGATCATCAACAAAGAAAAATACAATCCCCGCAAGAACAAAAAGTAGGTGATAAATTTGAACAGCAAAATACTGCGTTTCATTCAATATTACACCAGACTGTGCGGAACCAATGACCCCTTTGTGATAGCCGATTATCTGAATATAGAAGTATTCCGGTATCCGCTTGGCAGGATCTCAGGATATTATAAATACCTGAAAAGACATAAGTGCATATATATAAACTGTGATCTGGAAGATCACTTTTCCAAAGTTGTTATGGCCCATGAACTGGGGCATGCTGTCCTGCATGTCAAAGAAAACTGCGCCTTTATGAGCAATAGAACTTTGCTCCTGACTTCGAAAATCGAACGGCAGGCCAACCTATTTGCGGCATATCTATTGATCACTGATGATATGTTGTCAAGTTATGCAGGATATACCCAGGAATATTTTTGCAGCTGTACGGGATATCCGAGGGAACTGATTGAACTGAGATTAAATAGCCATTAGGCTTTTTAATAAATATCCAAAAGAGAGGATGTATATTATGAAAAGAAAGTTTTTAGCAGCAGTCACTTTAGGTATTATGTTAAGCGTAAGCGGGTGCTCGACTCCCACTACTGCCCCTCCAGACAATTCTGCAGAGATTGAAAGCTTAAAGGCACAAGTTGAATCCTTGCAGGCGGAAAACGACGAATTAAAAAAAGCTCTTGAAGAAACAGAAGCAATCGTCGAAACAGAATCTGAAGATACAGCGGTCGTTCCATCTGAGTCTGTACTAGCCCTTAACGAAGAAGGTTCTCTTGATGACTGGGGCATAATCGTTACAAATGCGGAAATATCAGAACGAATTAAAGAAAATGACTTTGCCGGATTCAACCCAGAAGAAGGCAACAAATATCTGGCTATCGAAATCGCTGTAACTAATAATGGGAAGAGCGCATCTACTTTTTTACCAAGCTTTGGAATGGCAGATTCTATATCTGCAAAAATTCTTTACCAGAACGATTATGAATTTAGCGCCACACAATTATTGGGATATAGCAAAGATCTGCACAATACCAGCGTTAATCCTTTATCAACTAAAAGCGGTGTTGTAGCATTTGAAATTCCTGATTCAGTAGCTTCCAGTGAAGAGGAACTTATTTTAGTTATTTCAGCTGGGAATAAAAATTTACATATTAAAGTTAGATAGGTCAGTTTAGCACCATCGTCACCCAAATATCCGGGTATCAGAATATGACAATATTGTCTGCATTGGGAAGGTGGTCAGGAAGCTGGAAGGACCGTATGGGATCATCACGGATTAAGAAAGGAAAATCATGATATGTCGACATTAAAGCAGGAGGCTGTAAAAATTATAGAAGATATACAGGAGGATGCCATGGTTCAGGTCATCGCATATCTCCAGAGTGTTGCATATGATAAACCCCAGCAGGCAAAACGGGTGGATGGATTTCGAATTCTCCAGTCTTTCGCCGGATCTCTGCCGGAGGATTTCGATTACAGCCAGGCGCTTGAAGATGCCAGGAAGGAAAAGTATGACCGTTTTAATTGACACAAATATTATCCTTGATATCCTGATGAAACGGATACCGTTTTATGAAACGTCCAACACAGTATTATCGTACTGTGTTTCTGAAAAACTAAAAGGATATATTGCACTCCATTCCGTATCAAATATTTATTATATTCTCAGAAAGCATTTTTCTGCTGAGGACCGCCGGAAACTGCTTCTTGGGATGCTGGATCTTCTCCAGATTGCCAATGCCACCCACGAAGGAGTAAAACGCGCTTTAGCCCGGAATGACTTCTCTGATTTTGAAGATTGCCTACAGGACGAATGTGCCAGACGTGTTTTTGCGGATTATATCATCACAAGAAATATGGATGATTTTACAAAATCGCAAATTCCCGCAGTTACCCCTGAAGATTTTATCCAGAAATTCAATTTACAGAAATAGATATATATGCAAAAACCGCCCAGTGTTGGCGCACTGGACGGCCTTGCACAGATACCATTCCGGGATGTCCCGGAGGATGATACCATCTCACATCCATAGTATATCATCCAAAGGGCACCCGGTCAATGGGTGTATTTCTTATACCCTGATACAAGGAGGATGATATTATGGCAAAAGCAAAGAAACTTCCATCCGGTTCCTACCGGTGCCAAGTATTCGACCATACGGATGCCAATGGCAAACGACACTACAAATCATTCACCGCCCCCACAAAACGGGAAGCGGAATTCGCGGCCACACAGTGGGCTGCCGAGAAATCAGGCCCTGGCATAGAAGACATTACGCTGTATGAAGCCGTATCGCGCTATATTGATTCCAAACGGGGTGTTCTGTCACCCAGCACGCTCTGCGGTTACGAATCTATGCTGCGAAATTATTTTAAAGAAATTGGCTGCATGAAACTGGAGGCCCTGGATAATACGAAGCTTCAGATATGGGTCAGTGATCTGGCAGGAAAACTCAGTTCCAAAACGGTCCGAAATGTCCATGGGCTGCTCTCTTCTGCCCTGGACATGTTCGCCCCCGATTTTACGCTCAAGACAACTCTTCCTGCCAAAAAGAAACCGGATCTGTATACACCCTCCGATAAGGATATCCGCAAACTCCTGGAGTATATTTCCGGTAAAGAGCTGGAAATTGCTGTCCTGCTGGCCGCCTTTGGTCCGATGCGCCGCGGGGAAATTTGTGCCCTTACGTCCGACGACATCCATGGGAATATTGTAAATGTAAATAAAAGTATGGTCCAGGGGCCGGATGGAGCCTGGTACACAAAACAGCCGAAGACTTACAGCAGTTACCGTGAGATTGAATATCCCCCTTTTGTCATCGAAAGAATGAAAGGAATCAGCGGGCGCATTATAAAGGCCACGCCACAGCAGATTACAAACCGTTTCAGCCGTGCAATTCACTTCTCCGGCTTACCCCACTTCCGCTTTCACGATCTGCGGCATTATGCGGCATCAATCATGCATGCCATCGGTGTACCAGACCAGTACATTCTCCAGCGCGGCGGGTGGGCCAGTGACAATGTGATGAAAAGCGTTTACCGGAATGTGATTGATATGGAAACGGCAAAACAGAATAAAAAGATACTGAAACATTTTGAGAAGGTATCACACGAAATACAACACGAATGGCTTTAAAGCCGTTAAAATAAAGGGTTCGTCATGGGTTCGAATCCCACTATCTCCACGAAGAACCGCCCAGATGCTGGACAGCCAGTACCTGGGCGGTTCTTTCTGTAAGTTCCGTAAGAAATCTTAAGAGAAACGTTATTGTTTACCACAAACTGGATGTTATAATATAGGATATGCGCTTCCGCTGTTTTGTTCCGGAAGTACAACAAAGGATCAGAAGGAGGACAAACCCATGAGAAACAAGCGGCATCTGAAAGGGCTGGTCATGATGGGACTGGCAGGCGCCATGTCATGGATGACCGCCGTATCTTCCCTGGCCGCCAGCGGCTGGGTCAAGGATAATGACAAATGGTACTACTATTATGCAGACGGCACCATGGCCACAGGCCTGGTCAAGGTAGGTGATACCTACTACTACCTGATGGAAGACGGCACCATGGTCACCGGCTGGCTGAAGATCGACGGCAACTACTATTATATGCGGGGCGACGGCTCCCTGGGCACCGGCTGGCGGTTTATGGACAATTCCTGGTATTATTTTGACCCGGCCTCCGGCATCTGCAAGATCAATACCTCTGCGGAGATTGACGGCAAATGGTACTACTTCGGCAGCGACGGCCGTATGCTGACCGGATGGCAGAAGGTCAATGGCGACTACTTCTATTTCCATAACGACGGCCAGATGCTGACCGGATGGCTCAGTGACGGAACCCACCGCTACTATATGGACCCTGCCAGAGGCGCCATGTCCCACGGATGGGTCCAGGTGGACGGTTACTACCATTATTTCAATGATTCCGGCCACTGCATCACCGGATGGGTCCGTGACGGACAGACCTACTACTATCTGGACCCGGACAACCAGGGCCGGATGCTGGCAGACACCACCCGGGACATCGGCGGCGTCTCCTGCTCCTTCGGCAGCAACGGTGCCTGCCTGACCTCGGTCAATGTGGCAGATGCCACGGTAGCCGGGCAGAGCTCCTCCGGTACCTCCGCCTCCGACGGCTCTTCCACCCCGGTAGTCACCTCCGGACAGAAGTATTCCGACGGCGGCCCAGGTGTCGTGCGGTAACCGGTCTCCCATACACAGACAGCCGGAACGGCTTTCCGGCACAGGAAGCAACGAAACGGGGCTGCCGCAAATTTGCGGCAGCCCCGTTTTTCGTCTGTCCATATACGGATTTCCAGGCATCCGTTCCGGACAGCCGCCTGCGGTCACTGCGGTCACGTGCCTGCTTCTGTCTCCGGGCTTTCATCCCCCGGCAGCACCATCTCAATCCCCTTTTCCAGAGTCTCCCGGTCAATGGCGCCGGAAGCCCGGGCCACCGGTTTCCCTTCCGCATCAATGAAAAAGGTGGCGGGAACCGCCATAATCCCGTAGACAATGGCTGCCTCGGATCCGGTATCAAAATACACCGGGAAGGTATATCCCTGGTCCTCCACATACTTTTTGGCCGTGTCCACGGTCTCCCGGGCTCCGTCTGTCAGGTTGACCATCATAAAATGGACGCTGTCTCCGTATTCCGTAAAAGCCTCCTGGAAATCCGGCATCTCCATCTTGCAGGGCGGACACCAGCTTGCCCAGAAATTCAGCACCACCGGCTTTCCCACCATGTCCGACAGCTTCACCGGATTATCTTCCCCGTCCTGGACGGTAAAGTCCGGCGCAGCCGCCTGGGATGCCTGCCCGTCCGGGCTGCCATTCTCCCCATCCGGGCTGCCGCTGCCCGGTCCGCCGTTCTCCCCGTCCGGGCTGCCACTGCCCGGTCCGCCGTTCTCCCCTCCCGGACTTTTGCTGCCCGGTCCGCCATTCTGCCCGTCCACAGCCACCGTCTCACCGCTGTCCCCGATTTCCGCCTGGCCTTCCCCGGAAGCTTTCTGTCCGCCGGCTGCTGTTCCTTCCGCAACTGCCTGGGTCTGTAAGATTTCCCGGTTCACAGAACCTCCCAGCCTGCTGTAGAGAATGCCGGCGCCGCCCAGCAGAACCACCAGAACTCCCCCTATGACCAGAAGCATTTTCTTATTTTCCATCTTTCTCCTCCTATCCTTCTGCCGGTAAAATCAGCCCAGCATGGCCATCATCTTCCCCAGCATCCCTGTGGCCATGAAAATCCCTACCAGAATCAGGAATCCTCCGCAGACCTTATTGACTATTCCGTAATTGCGCTTAATGGCCCCAAAGGCCCCCTTAAGCTGGTCGATCAGAAGGGCGCTGACCAGAAACGGGATCCCCAGTCCCAGGGAATAGCAAAGGAGCATGACCATGCCGGTAAGGGCCTGGCCCTGCTGGGAAGCCAGCATCAGGGCAGAGCCTAAGAATGCTCCCACGCAGGGAGTCCAGCTAATGGAGAACACGGCACCGAACAGGACTGCCGTCAGGAAGCCGAAATTTTTCACTTCCATGCTTCTGCCTCCCCGAAACAGGTTTATCCGCAAAACCCCCAGGAAATTCAGTCCGAAGAAGATGACCACCAGCCCGGACACCACATTGACCGCCTGCTGGTACTCCCGCAAAAAAGCCCCCACGGTTCCGGCCAGGGCTCCCAGCATGGTAAACACCAGGGTAAAGCCCAGGACAAACCCGGCTGCACACCGCAGAGTCCCTGCCGCGTCCCGCTGTCCGCCTCCTGCAAACCAGGATATATACACCGGCAGCATGGGCAGCAGGCAGGGGGATATAAAGGTAATGATTCCCTCCAGAAATGATACAAAATACTGCATGGTTCCAGACTCCTTCCCTAATCACAGTTATTGGCACAGGGCAGTACCAGGCCTCCTGCTCTCTCCTGTCCCTTATCCCCGGAACCGGTTCAGGCAGGCGTAGATCTCCTGGACCCTGGGCATACACAGCCCCATGGCCCTATAGGAGGTATCCGTAAATGCCGGCAGACCGCTGCGATTCTTCTCCTTAACCAGAAGCTCCACCACTTCCTTCACCGTATACCGCTCCAGCAGCTTCTTCTCCAGACAGTACCGTACCATCTGGGCCAGGGCGCTGGTCTGCTCGCTGTCGGCCAGCTGCTCCACGAACCGCAGATCCACCGGCTCTCTGGCCACCTGGAAGGCATCCCTGCCGTGAACCTTGACCTTGATCCGCTGGTCCCGGCCGCCCCGGCCAGTTCTGCCACGGTCCCCGTTGCCATATCCGCCGGAGCCATGTCCCTGGCTGCCGTCCTCTTCCGCCCTTTCCCCGCCGTCAAAACCGCCTGGAAGATGGTTTCTTCCAGATCCGGGCCCTGTCCGGGCCGCCAGCTTCCGCTTCCCGCCGGGAAGCTTAAACCCGGGAGCCGTGATCTCAGGCTTTGATCCGGAAGCCCCGCAGGCTGCCTTTACCTGCTCCGTAATATCGCAGGGCTTATAACTGTCCATCTGGACCACCGTGTCCGCGATAAAGAAGTAAGCCCCGGAGCTTCCGGCCACCAGCACCGTAGAGATACCTGCCTGCTCATACAGGTCCCTGGCCCGCTCGATAAAGGGGGTAATGGGCTCCTTGTCCCGGCTGACGATCCGCTGCATCAGGTCGTCCCGCAGCATAAAATTGGTAGCCGAGGTATCCTCATCCACCAGAAATGCCTGTGCCCCGGCCTCAATGCCTTCGATCACGGCTGCTGCCTGGGAGGTACTGCCGCTGGCGTCTGCCGTGGAAAAGCAGGACGTATCCCTGCCGTTGGGCAGGTCATTGATGAACAGGGAAATGTCCACGTTATTGATGCTGCGCCCGTCCTCGGCCCGCAGCTTCACCGCCGTGTCATCGGTGATCACATACTCCCTGCCGTCCCCGGCAATATGGTTGTACACCCCGGATTCCAGGGCCTTTAAAAGGGTGGATTTCCCGTGGTAGCCCCCTCCCACGATCAGGGTGATGCCCCGGCGGACAGCCATGCCGGTCAGGGCCCCCTTATGGGGAAGCTGCAGCGTCACCTCCAGGGATTTGGGCGACAGAAACGCCACACTGCCCTTCATGGGCCGGTCAGAGATCCCTGTCTCCCTGGGCAGCACGGCCCCGTTGGCCACAAAGGACACCAGCCCCAGCCGCTTTAACTCCTGGCGGATAAAGGTCTGGTCCTCGGACAGGTCGATGACCCGTTTTACCTCCCCGGCATTCCGGTTCTTATAAAACAGTACGCTGCCCACACATCCCGGCAGAAAATCAAAAAGAATCCGGATCAGCTCCCCGGAATTGATGGTGCGTCCAAAAGCCGGAAATCCCACCTCAAACCGGACCGTGATTCCCTGGGGCGTAATCTCGCAGGCGGTCCGCTCCAGCACCTCCTGGCCCGGACGGCTGGTGGCAATGAGACCGCTTTTGCCGGACCCCTTTGCCTTGAAATTGAACTGGGCGATCTCCTTTGCAAAACACCGCAGCAGATAATCCTCCAGGGCCGTCTTCTTCCAGAGCGCATCATAATACTCTGCCGGGAACCCGGCCTGCTTATGGGCCACGGACACACTGACCTTGGAGGGGGAGGCAAAGGGGTCCCCCTGGACATGGTCAATGGAAAGCTGGTACTCCCGGAAATCATAGACACCCCGGGTATCCTTGTAGGCGGGATAGCCCCTGTGGTCTATGGACTCCAGAAGCCGCCTTAACTCCTGTGATGATTTCATTTTCATATTCCCCTTTCCTGCATGATCGTTACGGTTCACGGGCATGTCCCCGTCCGGCTGTAAACAATTATCCGATTCCGCCCATCATGGCGCCGACTGCCAGCACCAGGAAGCACATGCCGGTAAACACATATTTCCCCAGAGGACAGAACCAGCTGCCCAGAGGCTTCTTACTGCCCCGGGAAGCCTCCCTGCGGGCATAATCACTGCCCAGGACCCAGAAGAACATGACGCTGGCAATCCCAGCTCCCAGCGGGCAGATATAGATGGACACCACATCCATCCATGCGGACACGATTCCCTGGATGCAAACAGACACCACAGCCCCTGTCAGGCCCACAGCCATGCAGGCATTTCTCCTGCTTAAACGGAACTTCTCCTGGACCGTGGCTATGGGGGCCTCGTAGAGATTGATCAGGGAGGTGATCCCGGCAAATGTCACTGCCACGAAGAACACCGCCGCGATCACGGTTCCTCCCGCCATGCCTTTGAACAGGTTGGGCAGGAAGATAAACATAAGCCCGGGGCCGCCCTGGTCCAGCCGGGCGCCTACGGTGGCCATGGCCGGGATCAGTACCAGAGCCGCCAGCATCGCTGCCAGGGTGTCGAAAAAGGCCACGTTCCTGGCAGAAGCCGGAATGTCCTCCTGATCCCCTAAGTAAGAGCCGTAGATCAGGGTCCCGTTGCCGGCCACGGACAGGGAGAAAAATGCCTGGCCCATGGCATAGATGACCACCTCGGGATTCAGAAGCATATCCGGATCAATGCGGAATATATACCGGTAGCCCTGGACTGCTCCCGGCTGGAACAGGATATACACCCCCAGGCCCAGAAACAGAAAGAAGAACACCGGCATCAGCACCTTGTTGACCTTCTCGATTCCCCGGCCCACACCGGACACCAGGATCATAAAGGCCGCGGCCACGGCTGTCAGCTGCCACAGATTGTTTCCGAAGGCAGAAGCCATGGTGCCGAAGGCCCCGCTGAATTCCTCCACAGTGGCCGGAGCCAGGGTAGTCCCTGCAAACACCCCTGCCGTATACCGTAAAATCCAGCCCATAACCACCGAATAACCGATAGCCATGGCCATGGACCCCAGAACCGGGATCAGACCCACGGCCTCCCCGAATTTCTCCATCCCCCGGGGTCTGCATGCCATTCCGAACGCATCTACAGGACCGGACCTGGACGCCCGCCCGAAGCTCATTTCCTCAATGACCCCTGTGGCTCCCACCAGCACTACGAACAGAAAATACCAGATCAGAAAGGCCCCTCCGCCGAACCGGGAGACCCGGGTAGGAAACATCCAGATATTTCCCATACCCACAGCCGAGCCGATACAGGCCAGAATAAATCCCCACCGGGTGCCGAACCGGTCTCTTTTATGTCCTTTTTGTGTTTCCATAACTTCCTCCAATTTTCCGTCTCTGGCTTATTATAGGCACCTGGCAATTCCATGTCAATGGAAACAGAAAACAATCCCCAATCTTCTGTTACATCTCATGAAAAAACTTCCATATGACTATTGAATCTTGTCACTTTTTATGATACATTTACATGGAAACAATTCATTATCAAGGAGGAACTTTATCATGATTCAGAAAATGGCTGACTACCTGGGAGTGAGCCCGCAGGTGCTGCTGATCGGCCTTGCTTTTTTTGCCGTAGCCTTTGTGATCATCTTTATCAAGATATCCATTGATGAGAAAAAAGGCGTCAACAGCCAGGAGAAAGCAGAGATCCGCAAGCTGATCGACCAGATCATCCCGGAAGGGTCCCAGTATATGGCCGCATACGCCCACAGCAAAGAAGTATACGGCTCCCGCACCATGCGCCGGGAGGTGTACCACTACTATGCCGTAGGATTCCGGCCTGACCAGACCGACCACATGTGGGTGGTTCCCATCGGGGTGGAAGGCGGCAAGATCGTCTATACCCAGCCTGCCAGAATGAGCGCAGACACCCTGGCGTTTGTAGGGGGCAATGCCTACTGTGTACAGCTGCATTTCCCCAATGACAAGAAGAATGTCTGGCAGATCCAGGTAGATGCCAGCAACACCAAGATGGGCAAGGAATGCCAGGTGAACATCCAGCAGCCGGAAGAGGCCGCTGCCTTTAAGACCTTTGCGGAAGCCTTCCAGGAGCAGGTGAACCATGCCCTGGGCGTCAACAAAAAAGGCCGTCCTGAGAAATAAATTTACATAACCAAGGAGAACTGTCACAATGAAAAATCTGTTACGCGCATTCAGCCTCAATATTCTGTTTATGTTTGCAATTGCCGGGATGGTGCTCTACCAGAGCGGTCCCCTGATGTTTACCACCTTGATGCCGGCTGTCAGCTTCCAGGACATGCTGGACGGCAAGGAAGTCAAGAAAGGCACCCATGTAAAAGGGGACGTGGTCTACTCCTTTGACTACTTTGCCTCCGAGAGCACCTATACCAAACGTTCTGACGGCTCCCGCAGCGGCAGCCGCAAATCCGGCAACTACTATCTGCTTCCCACTTCCACCGGCTTTATTGCCCTTAAGTGCCGCCAGGATGATGTGGCTGCTCTCGACAGGCTGACGGAAGAGACCTTTGAGTTTCTGGCCTCCGGCGCCGAGCCCGCCACAAAGGTTCCCATGGAAGGCGTGGTCAAGCCCCTGGAAGGAAATCTGGTAAACTATTACAATGAATACCTGGAAGAACTTGGCTATACCGAGGCAGAGATCAAGGAGATGGGAGAACCGCTTGTGATTGAGTATGTATTTGTCACCGGTGTACAGATCGTCTTTGCCATCGGTGTGGTACTGCTTCTTCTGGCCTTTTTCGTTCTGTGGCGCAAATCCAAGAAAATAGCCAGAGGCTCCGGCCTTAACCGGGTGGAGGACCTTCCCGGTTAAACCAGGGCTGCCGGCCAGGTGAAAGGAACCTATATGAGTGAACAGATCAAGGAAACTGTATCCGAAGAAAGTAAAAAGCCCAGCCTGAGGGGCATCCGCATCCAGACCTTAAGCTTCTGGATCGTGGCATGCACCCTTCTGGTTGCGGTACTGATCGGGGCTGGAATCTTCAGCGTCCTGAACCACTGCCATACCCTGGTCAACATGACCAAGGAATACATCCTGACAGAGACGGATGTGATGAATATGTCCCTGGGCTCCGACTATCTGACAGAGCAGGCCCGCCAGTATGTGATTTTCCAGGACAGCCGCTATGCGGATGCTTATTTTACGGAAGCAGAGGTAACCCAGAGAAGGGACCAGGCGCTTCTGTCCATGAAAGATCATGCCGGAGAAGAGGACACGGTCTCCCTGGAGCTGCTTTCCCAGGCCCTGGACACATCCAATGCCCTGATGGAACTGGAGATCCACGCCATGAAGCTGGCGGCTGTGTCTGCCGGCGTGGACATGTCCGTTCTGCCCACCAGACTGCAGACCTGGTCCCTTACAGAAGAAGAGCTTGGATATTCTTCCAGGGAAAAGCTGACAGCAGCCTACCAGCTTGTGTTTGGTTCCGAATACCAGCACATGAAAAAAGAAACCAATGAAAAGCTTTCCAGTGTCACCACCAATGTCATTTCCAGCTGCAGCATGCGCCAGCTGGAAAGTGAATCCCGTGTAAGAAGCGCCCTGATCCGCCAGAGCGTTTATACGGCTCTGATTGTCGGTCTGGTGATTATGGCCTATATGATGATTGCCATGCTGATTCTCAGACCCATCCGGGTATACATCAACTGCATGAAGAACAATCACGCCCTGGACATTACCGGCGCCTATGAGTTCAAGTATCTGGCCATTACCTACAACAATGTGTTCAAGATTGCCCAGGCCAACCAGAACATGCTGCGCTACAAGGCCGAGACCGATGCCCTTACCGGCCTTTTGAACCGGGAAGCCTTTGAACAGCTGAAACTCCGGTTCCAGGATGCGCCCCAGCCCCTGACCCTGATGCTGATTGATGTGGATGTATTCAAATCCATCAACGACAATTACGGCCACGAGACCGGGGACCGGGCCCTGATCCGTACTGCCAACCTGCTGCGGGAGAATTTCCGTGCCCAGGACCATGTGCTCCGGATCGGCGGGGATGAGTTCGCCATCCTTCTGGAGGATATCCAGGCAGACCGGACCGAGATCATCCGCGACAAAGTGGAGCGGATCAACTGGACCCTGCAGCATCCCCAGAATGATCTACCCAGGTTTTCCCTGAGTGTTGGGGTGGCTTTCTCCGAGCAGGGCTATAATGACGAACTGTTCCGCCAGGCCGACCAGGCCCTGTACCAGACCAAGGAGAACGGAAGATGCGGCTGTACCTTCCATTTTCTGTAAACCCGTTAACTTTTAACCGTTTCCGACGATATAACAAGCATAAGAAAGGAGGCGTTTCCATCCATGTTCGGAATCAATATGTTCTCCGGAACAGCCGGAGCCTACGCCAGTCTGATGAAGCTTCAGAGCCGCTGGGACGAGAAAAAGGAAAAGGGAAAATTTCAGGAAAAATCCCAGATTCAGGAGGACCCCATGATCCGCCACCTGGAGGAGATGCGGGAACAGCGGCAGAAAAGCAGCGGCAAGGAAGCCATCATCAATAAGATGAACAGCGGCAAGAAGCTGACCCAGGAGGAAATGGAGTATCTTCAGAGGGAGGATCCGGCTGCCTACCAGAAGGCCAAGGAGATTCAGGCCCAGCAGAAGGGGTATAAGAATGCGCTGAAGAACTGTAAGACCAAAGAAGATGTTCAGCGCCTGAAAGCCAACTACATGGGCACTGCCATGGCCCGGGTCAACGGCATTGCCAATGACCCCCATATTCCCAAAGGCCAGAAGATGGCCCTGCTGATGCATGAGAACGCCAAGGTAAAGGCGATCTTAAAGGCAGAGAAGGAATTTATTGCCAGCGGACGCTATGAGCAGCTTCCCACGGATGCGGAACAGAAGGAAGCCATGGAACAGGCGGCCGAGGCCATGAGAGGAGAAAATGGAACCGCTGCAGAGCAGACCGGTGAAACCGGCTCCCAGGAGGAGTCCCAGGAGGTTTCCGATGCTTCCGGCCAGGACCGGACACCGGAAGTTTCCCAGGAAGCCGCTGCCCTGCCGGACCAGAGGCCGGAAGCCTCCCAGGAAGCCGCCGCTCTGCCGGGGCAGAACCGGAAGCCGGAAGTCTCCGGCAGTCAGGAAGCCGCCAGCCACAAACCGGCGGCAAAGCAGCCGTCCGGCCATAAGAAGGCCCCCTACGCCAGAGGCACCGGCGCCTACCAGCAGACCGCGGCTGCCCCACGCCCCCAGGGGCGGAAAATGAAACTCAGCAAAAAGGCTTAATCCTTTCCTGCTGCTGTTTCCAGGTACCGTAACAGTTAAACTGCCAGCACCCCTTTCCGGAGAATCAGGAAAGGGGTGCTTTTGTTAATCAATCATATTTTTGATGGCTGCCGGAGTCCGGTAGTTCCAGTTGGATACAATGATTCCGGTCCGCTCGTTGGAGGCATGGACCACCTGGCCATTGCCGATATAGATGGCTACATGGTTCACATGGCCGCCGGACTCGTAGAAAATCAGGTCTCCCGGACGGGCATTCTCAATGGTCACGCTTCTTCCCTGCTGAGACTGGGCGCTGGCTGTCCGGTTCAGGGATACCCCTGCCACATTGCCCAGCACATAACTGCTGAAGCCGGAGCAGTCCACCCCTGTATGGGGATCTCGGCCGCCGTAGACATAGGCATTGCCCACGAACTGGAGGGCATAGCTGACCACCCGGCTGCGCAGCTGGTCCCGCTTCTTCTGTTCTTCCTTCTTGTCAATCTCCGTGGCTATGGTATCATAGCTCTCGTCCTGCTGCTGAATCTGCTTCTGGAGAGAACGCAGTTCCTCCTCCACTCCCTGGACACTGGCCGGGGACAAGGCGTAAGCGCCTACCGTAGGCACCCGCTGGGAACGGGCCTGGAAATAGGCCGGACGGACGCCGTCCTGGTCTGCGGATGAGCTGTCTCCGGTTACCGGCTCCTCCTGGGTCCGGGGCTCTGCCTCATCAATACCAAGCTGGTCCCGCATATCATTCTCCCGCTCAAACAGTGCCTCCAGGTCCTTCTGGGTCTGCTCTGACAGGTTTTTCAGCTTTTCCAGCTCCTGGGCCTGCTCATCCTGGTTCTCTGCCAGAATCTCATTCTCCCTGGCGATCATGATATTCTCGTTGGTCAGTCTCCGCTTCTCCTCCGCCAGTCTGGCCTTCTCCACTTCCATCTGGGACAGCTCTGCCTCCAGAACCCGCTTCTGGTCTGCCACATTTTTCAAATGGTACGAAGAATAGGAGAAAAACATGGTCAGGCACAAAAGGGCAAACATGGACACAAAGGTTCCCAGGAATACCCATACCGGAATCTTGAAATGAATCGGCTTATCCTGGGAATGAGGCAGGAGCATTACGGTATAATTTAAAAATAATTCCTTTTTGAGTTTTTTCTTATTTTTGCTTTTCTTCAAGGACATCTTCTTTGACCGCTTCCCCACTCTCGGATTTGATATCACTCTTGTTCACCATGGTCTGCATGGAACAGTTGCCCTTAAAGGAGGCGCCCTCCTCAATGACCAGGGCCACGGTCACAATGTCACCCACGATGGTTCCGGTGCTGGTAATCTCCAGACGCTCGTCTACCTTCAGATTGCCATGTATGTAGCCTGCGTTGAGAACGCTGCGGGAGTGGACATTTCCTTCGATTCTTCCTGTCTCACCCACAATCAGGTTCCCCTCCGAATGGATCTCTCCCTTGACCAGTCCGTCGATCCGTATGGTCTCTTTGGTAGTCACCGTACCGTCCAGGACCGTGCCCTGGCCAATCAGGGTTCCAATGGTCTCTGCCTTTCCGGCCTTAATGGCTGTCTCCTCTTTTTTGCTCATAAACATGGTCTCATCCTTCTTTCCGGCATGTGCAGCGCTAATTGATATTTCTGTAATGCTTTATTTACAATATATCAATTTTTCCGTAAAATTTCAATATGATTCTTTAAAAGTTTAGGGAAAATTTATGGAAGGGTTACGGTTCACGGGGCATCTTCTTGTCCGGCTATGCCGGACAAGAAGCATCGGACGGACCCCCGATGAAGAAAACCTTTCCTCCTGGAAAGCAGACGGGAGGAAAGGTTTTCCGGACCGATTAAAGGCGTGTGAATTTTGTATGCTGGCGCCGGTAGCTATCGGTGTCTTTCTGTTTCAGCTCATTTTCTACCTGATCCAGTTCTTTCTGAAGCTTCTGCTGGCGGTCCGGGGAGTCACCTGACTGGGCAATCTGCTGCTCTAACTGCTGTTTCCGCTTTTTCAGCTTCCGGATCTCCCGTTCCACCTCGTCGGTATTGGCGACACATCTTTCTGCTTTCCGTTTTTTGCCGGCCTTTTCCGGGGCGGCTTTCTCCGGGTTCTCCGGGCCTGCTTTCTCGGGACCGGCCTTCTCTGGGGCGGCTTCTCCGGCCTTTCCGGGCCTGGTCTCTTCCGGGGTGGCTTCTCCGGCCTTCTCCGGGGTTTCCTCCTGCGGCGGGCAGCTGTCCCCCCGGATGTACTCATCCATTCTGACAGGCCATGTGCGCTGTGCCGCGTCCTGGGTTTTCCGGGCTGCGGAATCTTTCAGAACATCCCATACTTCCACGGACTTTTCCGCTTTCTCCGCCTGGCCTGCTTTTTTCGGCTGTTTCCGGCTGTTTCCGCCGTCTTCCACTTTCCCGGTTTCCTGATTCTGCCGTGCCGCCCTTGCCCTGGCCAGATATTCCTCCTGCCGCTTCCGGTTCAGAAGGTCGTCCATATCCGGCTTTCTGTGATTGTAAATTCTGTTCATATCCTTCCTCCTGTTTCCCCCGCATCCCTGCATCTTCTCCGGAATTCACACAACGATGTACGGGTTTGTCAGGGCACACAGACGGCTCTGCCGGACCGGAACCCACCGCTGTATCCCCTGCCCTTTTATTGTAGAATTTCCGGAAGATATTGCAATGGTTTTTCCACGGGATGCAGCCAGGATGTCACCAGATGCGTTGCCGTCCGCCGGATACCTGCCAGCGGTAACCCGGCTGCTTCCGGTTCACCGGACACCTGCAGGCAGGAAACCGGGCCGGTTCAGCAGCCCTCCTTCATATGAAGCAGAAGGGCCCTGGACAGTTCCTGCTCCCGCAGTCTGGACAGGGGAATCTCCTTGCCGTCGGACAGTCGGATCTGTCCGCCCTGGTAACCGCAGATGTGCTCCAGATTCACCAGGTAGCTTCTGTGACACCGGAAGAACCGCCTGTCTACCTGCTGCTGCACATGGTCCATCCGCTCATAAAATTCCAGAACCTCTCCCCCCTGCCGGTGAAGATAGATCTTCCGTCCGATGACCTCACAATACAGAATCTGGGAAAACGGAATGATCCGGCATTCATTGCCCTTCTGGAGCACCATGCTTTTCCTGTCCCTGGCCCGGAGGCTTTTCACGGCCCGGTCCATGGTACGGCAGAACCCTTCCTCCTTCAGGGGCTTTAAAAGATAGTCAAAGGCCTGGACCTCAAAGGAACGGAACACACACTCCTCCAGAACGGTGATAAAGACCACCAGTCCCTCAAAGCCCGTCTCCCGCAGCCGGCAGGCTGTATCCATGCCGTCAGGCTCCGGCATCTGGATGTCCAGGAAAACCATGTCAAAGCCTCCCTGGGCCTCCAGAAGCTGTCTCCCCCCGGCAAAGGACTCTATCTGGCAGGCAAGTCCCTTGTCCTTCATATATCCGGCAATCCGGGCTTCCAGCATCTCCCGCATATAAGGTTCATCGTCGCAGACCGCAAATCTCAGCATATCCATCCTCCTGTCACCTCTCTCCCGGAAAACCCGGAAGTCTGCCGCCCCAGTCCCCAGGGTATCCTGACGGCTGCCGGTTTCCGGCTTCTGTCAGGCAGAAAACGGCTCCTCATCCTCCCGCATATACAGATCCAGAAATCCTGCCGCCCGCAGAATCAGAAGACTGTCCAGGATTCCCGCCACATAGGTCAGTGTCAGCTCACAGTCCTCCACCTCTGACCGGGTCTCCAGCACATGGTCCATGACCTTCCGCCTGTCCTCCTCCAGTCCCATGGCCCGGTACTCCTGCTCCGCCCTGCAGGCCGTCTCCACCCGCTTCCGGTAAGGCCCATACCCTGCCACATACTTCTTGTGGGTTCTCTCCCGAAGTGCATTCATAAGCTGAAAGACCGTGTCTTCCAGTACCTTTCTTTCCTCCTGCTTCATCTTCTTTCCTCCAGACTCTTTGTTTTCTGGAAACAGTATACCACAGGTTTCCCCAAATGTCATTTAACTGGCTGTTGAAATCGGTTCCTTTTATCCTGCTTCATCCTTATTTGTCAATACCCTTTTATCCCTTGATTTCACAAGGATTGTTTAAAATCAGCCACTCTCTTGTGTTTTATCATTGTTCGTCTTCATACATCACATGCCCCACAAAATTGGGGTGGAAACTGGGGTAAAATTGGGGTATCGAAAAGGGCGGTCACAATACCGCCCTTGCGCTACAACATTATCTCTAAATTGTCCATTTCTTTCTGTTTGGTATTTGGTAAAACGTGGCTGTATAAGTCCATTGTCATTGCAAGGCTGCTGTGCCCCAGAATGGTCTTTAAGGTCTGCGGACTCCCTCCTTGCTCTATGTACCGTGTCGCAAAGGTATCTCTTAATGCGTGTGCGGTGAAATGTCTGATCGGCCTGCCTTTTTCCTCCAGCCGGGCAAGTGCATTGCTGATCGCTCTGTTTACCGCATGGTTATGTATGATGCCGCCATATACAGATACAAAAACCCTATTGTCATTCATTGGCAGGATATTCCCCAGTTTTTTCCTCTGTCTTGATACTACTGTCTTAATTGTATCATTTAACGGAATCTCCCTTTTCCCGGCTTCACTTTTGGGACTGCCTATGCTCATGGTATTATCTTCATTGAAAGTGACAGTCTTCGTAACATGAATAACATTCTGTTTATAATCTATGTCACTCCATGTCAGGGCAGCAGCTTCACCTATCCTCATACCAGTGCATAACAAAAGTGCAACGAATTCGTAATAATAATCCAGGGCCATTTCCTGCATAAAATCTTTCTGTTCCTGCTCTGTCAATGCACTATGATACGTTTCTGTAGCCTTCTGTGTTTCCTTTAACGCCTTAATTCCATCCGCAGGACTCTTACTGATTATACCGTCTTGTACGGCATCGTTCAAAACGATTTTTATTGCTTTCAGCACCCCATTGCATGTAACTGGAGACAGACTCTGTGCAAGCTCCCTTTGCAGATTCAAAATTTCCCTACGCTCAATCTTTTGTATCTTTCTGCTACCAATCCTCGGTGAAATATGCCTGCCATAATAGGTTCTATAGGTTTTCAGCGTATTTCCTTTTACACTGTTCCTTTTCCCCGCTATCCAGTCAGGAAAATACTGGTCAAGCGTCAGATTCTTATTGTCAGTATATGTTCCGTCCTCGATCTTTTTCCGAATTTCCTGCTCCTTCTGTGAAATCTCCTTTGCGTTCTTGCCGTAAATGCTGTACCGTCTGCCATCTATGGTAAAACGCTTTTCCAGTGTGCCGTCTGCACGCTTCCTTGTCCCGGCTCCCAGTCTTGCCATAAAACACCACCTTTCCTTTTAGGCCAGAGTGGCAGAGGCCACGTTTCACACTCCTGCTTGCCCCTCTGGTCATGTTCCCTGGTCCCGCATCAGGCAGGTAGCCATTTTATATCACAGCAAAGAATTTCGCTGCCCGGATACCATCCCGGATGCCAAGCAGATAGAAGTCCTCGTTTGCCTCCCCCTCATATTCTGCAAACCAGTTAAGGAACTCTTCCCGGTCCTCCCTGGTCCCAGGGTGGTGGGCCATCACCAGGTCCTCCAGCTCCTGGTGCTTTTTCCTGCTCTCTATTGCCCGGAATGTCTCCAGTCTCGTTTTGCACAGTTCTGAAAAACGGCCTGACACAAGAAGCTCCAGCCCTTCCTCCACATTACGGTCAAGCACAGCCCCAAATACCTTTGTCATGTCCATGGTCTTCCTTTCTGCCCTCGTAACCTCCGGGGCGGGTAATCCGTGTATGTCAGAATATTTCAACCAGGACTTCCGGTTCTTCCCCTGCATGGCTTAACCGGTACTGGTCCATGTCTACCAGGATGGCGCTGTGTATAAGATAGCGGACCCGCTGCCGGAGCATCCCGGCCAGAACCTCACTTCTTACCAGCGTCCTTTTCCGCTCCGAGAAGTTGTCTCCCGGTGTCTCTGTAAAGAACACCCGGTCCTTTGTCTGGTAATCCACAATATATCCAAGCATGTCAGCCACCCTTTCTCCGTCTTCCGGTCCGCCGGATCACCATTCTAAGCGTTTCCGGCACATCCTGCCCGCATTCCTCCACTAACGCCACTGTGACAAGGCTGTGGCCTCCGGCAGTCTCCACCATTACCCGGTCACCGGGCCGCACCCGGCCCACCAGGATTCCAGGCAGTTCCCATGAATACAGCTTGCCGCCGGGCTTGTGGGATGCCCTCACGATCTGCCGCATGCCGTACCTGACCGGAACGCGCTGGATGCCATGCGCCCTTGCCAGTAAATAGCTTGTGTAACCGTCAATCAGCTTGCCCCGGCTGTCAAGGATGATCTGTGACTGCAAAAGCCCGGTTTCCGTGAAGTACTGCTCTTTCCGCTCCATCTTCGCGGGTTTAGACTGCCGGCGTATTCCTGACATTTCTGTTTCCATTTTTTTCGCTGGTCCGGTGTCATTCCCCGCAGGCCGCATACCAGTTCTGCGATATCCGGGACGTGCCGGTAAAACAATTCCAGTTCTGTCTTGCCCCGGCTCCTCTCTTTCTTCTGGCCCTTTCCTCCCGCTTGCCCTGCTGTCAGCTCATGCAAGTGGATGCTGGCGATCTGCTCCGCCTCGTTGATAAATTCCATGTTTTCAAATCCTCTCTTTACAGAGGGCAGCAGGCATGTTACAATACCTGCATACCCCATTTGCTTAGTTGCCGGGTTACCTGCCCTATCAGAATGGCCGTTCTGGTAAGGGCATTTTCTTTATGCTGTTGCAAGTTCCTGCACTTGTGACCGTCCAAAGAACCGGGCTTTGTAAATCTTGCCATCCCCTTTACTGCCCCATAAATCCAAAGAAAGAAGGTATTACCCATGGCATACAATCAAAAACAAAAAGAATACACCATGAACTACATGAAAGAAAATCTTGACGAAATAAAATTTCGGGTTCCAAAGGGGCAGAAAGCCGTCATTAGAGAACATGCAGAAAAGCGAGGGGAGAAACTCACTCCGTTTATTATTCGTGCAATCACCGAAACCATGGAGCGGGACAACCTTCTCCCTGCTTCTAAAACCCCATAACCACCCACCAGAAAGGAGCATCCCATGTCAGAAGCATTAGCCCGCGCAAACATTTACACAGAAGAGGACTACTACAACCTGCCGGAGAACGTCAGAGCCGAACTCATAGACGGTCAACTCTATTACATGTCGGCTCCCAGCAGGATACACCAGGAAATATTAAACTTTATGAACACCGAAATAAATATTTATCTCCGCTCTAAAAAAGGCCCCTGCAAGGTCTACCCGGCCCCCTTTGCCGTCAAGCTGTTTTCAGAAGATGATAAAAACGTGGTAGAGCCGGACATCAGCGTGATCTGTGATCCCAACAAGCTGACAGACCGGGGCTGCACCGGAGCGCCGGACTGGATCACGGAGATCGTATCCCCTGGTAATTCAAGCCATGACTATGTACGCAAGCTGAACCTTTACATGGATGCCGGAGTAAAAGAATACTGGATTGTCAATCCCACGAACCACTCTGTGTATGTATATTTTCTGGAAGCGGACAAATTCCAAACCACTGCTTATACCCTCCAGGACAAGATCAGGGCCAACATCTATGATGATCTGTGGATTGACTTTACAGAGCTGGGGCTTTAAATCCTCGGCTGTGACCTTCCCACAAAGCCTCCTGAGCCTACCAGGGGGCCTTTGTTAAAGGTTGTGGCTCCTGCCCTCAGGGCCAGCCTGCACCAAGCGCCATTTGCCGCTCAGCAGTACATGCATGTGACACCCGTTCAGTGCGTCCATAAAATTATCCTCTGCCTTTTCCTCCGGCTGGCTGTCCTTAGCCTGGCTTTCCAGTTTCAGAAGTTGGATTTCGAGTTTCTGCGCATTGTCAATACTTATTTCCCGTAAATAAAATATCCGGGAAATCCGCAAATTAAAGGATACTTCCTCTCCGTCTACCATATTTCAAGAAATAGTTGCGTTTTTCGCCATAAACTCTTAATATGGTCTTGTAAACTAACTGCCAGAGTACATCTGGATGCAAGGAGGCAAAATATGAACATTGGAGCATTGTTACTGGATCTGCGGGAACCGGTCCGTGTCATCGAGGTTTTTCTCACAAAATGGAAAGACCAGATCGTGAAATTTCTGGTCAGCCGGGATATTTCCGGGGATGAGGCGCTTATTCAGGAGATTCTGGCGGAGCTGATGGACGGCGCACAGCGGGTCCTTCATCTTGCCAGATATCTGACCCTGCAGATCGTACAGACCGGGGAGCTGACTACTGACCAGAACGGAAATATCCTTCTCAACGGAAATATCCTGCCGCTTATGAAGGAATTCGAGGTCTGTCTCTATGACTCCGTTCTGGACAAAATGACCTGGACCAGGACCTTTGTTACCGTCGGTCTTCCTGGCCAGGCCCCGACCCTGGCCGGACTGGCCCCTGACATGGAAATCAATGGCATTCAGGCACGGACCAGGTGGTAAGAGGATTCCGTTTTGCCGTGAAATAGGGTTCATATAAGTACCCTGTCCATTCCCGGCAGCAACGGAAATGGCAGCCGTCCGGATCATCCCCGGACGGCTGCCTGCTGCTGCAGAAATTCTGATTATAATACTGGAGAAACCATATGGCACAGATTATAGAAATCACCGATTTTTCGGACCCCGGGCTGGATGTATATGCCCGCCTTAACGAAAACCAGCTTCTGAACCGCCACCAGCCGGAGAAAGGCCTGTTCATTGCAGAAAGTCCCAAGGTCATTGAACGGGCCCTGGATGCCGGATGCAGGCCGGTCTCCCTTCTGCTGGAAAAGAAGCATATCAACGGCCAGGCCAGGGATATTGTGGCCCGCTGCCAGGATATCCCGGTGTATGCGGCTGAATTTCACGTACTGACCCGGCTTACAGGCTTCCAGCTGACCCGCGGCGTCCTTTGCGCCATGGTCCGCCCGCCCCTTCCCCGGCCCCAGGACCTGTGCCGGGATGCCCGCCGGGTAGTGGTGCTGGAGCAGGTCATGAATCCTACCAATCTGGGGGCTGTTTTCCGCTCCGGGGCCGCCCTGGGCATGGATGCGCTGCTGCTAACGCCGGGCTGTACCAACCCGCTGTACCGCCGGGCCATCCGGGTCAGCATGGGCACGGTCTTCCAGATCCCCTGGACCTTTCTTGATGCCCGGGAAATCCCCTGGCCGGATGCCGGTATCAGCCTGCTGAAACGCCTGGGATTTACCACTGTGGCCATGGCCTTAAGCGAC
Source organism: uncultured Lachnospiraceae bacterium (assembly GCA_910577765.1). Classification (GTDB taxonomy): domain Bacteria; phylum Bacillota; class Clostridia; order Lachnospirales; family Lachnospiraceae; genus Brotaphodocola. Next base: position 26,530 of record CAJTOV010000009.1, on the reverse strand, counting down.
CAGGCCTTATCCATTGGGGACCCGGCCCTTAAGGCAGAGAAAAAACTGGCCATTATTCTGGGCACCGAAGGAGACGGACTGTCGCCCCAAACGGTTGCTGCCTGCGATTACACGGCACGGATTCCCATGTCCCACGGGGTGGACTCCCTTAATGTGGCGGCTGCCAGCGCCGTGGCCTTCTGGCAGCTTCAGTAAGGGACGGTTACGTTTTCCGGACAGCCCCCACCGACACCTTGAACCGGTGATACACATAAAAAGACACGGCCACGGTACAGATATCCGCTGCCATCTGGGTGCACACAATCCCGTACATCCCCAATACCGCGTTGAACAGAAACAGCATGGGAATATTGAACACAGCCCAGCGGACCACTGCCAGAAACAGTGCCCGGTCTCCTTTGCCCACTGCCTGGAACAGATTCACCAGGTGAAAGCTCATGAACATAAAGGGGGTGGCCAGACACCGGACCCTTAAGAAGTTGGCCCCGATGGCAATGGTCTGGGGATCATTGATAAAGAACCGGAGAATCTGTGTTGCAAACCCCTCATACAAAAGGATGCTCACCGCCGCGATCACCAGACCCACAAGCCGGGAAAGACTGACCACCTGCTTCATCCGCCCCAGATTTCCGGAAGCGTAATTGTAGGCAGCAATGGGCATCATCCCCTGGCAGAGGCCGATTCCCACGTTCAGGGGCAGCCGCTCCGCTTTCAGCACGATCCCCACCGCGGCCAGGGGAATATCCCCATAGCCGGTGGCCAGCTTGTCAATGACCACATAGGCCAGGTCAAACAGCAGGGTGGCAATGCAGGCGGGAATCCCCACCGCAAAGATGGAGCGGATACTGGCAGCCTCCGGCATGCCGGCTGCCAGGGAAAAGTTCAGGACCGTGGTTCTGCGCATCCGGAAAATCACCGCCAGATAGTACATGCATACGATTACATTGGACAGCATGGTGGCAATACCGGCGGCTGCCGTCTCCATGCCCCTGGGAAACAGCACAAACATAAACAGCGGGTCCAGGAAGATGTTGATGATGCCGCCCATGGACACCCCGAATCCGGCCTGCCTGGCACAGCTTACGGACCGCAGCAGATTGGACATGGCCACTGCCATTACCGTAGGTACCGCCCCCAGGACAATGACGCAGAAGGCGTACTGTCTGGCGTACCCACAGGTATCCCCACTGGCCCCCAGAAGAACCAGCAGGGGTTCCATAAAGATCCAGGTAAAGACCGAGAAGAACAGGGCCGCCCCCAGAGACAGCCAGAAGCTGAACGCCGACACCTTCCCTGCCTGCTCCTGCTTCCCGGCGCCTAACAGCCTGGAGATCAGGGTCCCCCCGCCGGTTCCGGCCAGTCCGGCAATGGAGATGCAGATATTGTAGACCGGCAGGATCAGGGAGGCTCCCGCCACCATCAGGGGATTGTTGGTCCGGCCCATATAGAAGGTGTCTGCCAGGCTGTAAACCAGCACCACAAGCTGGCCGATTATGGTGGGAACCGCCATGGTGAACAGTGCCCTGGGTATGGGCATGGTCTCGAAGACGGCGTTGTTGTCCCGCTCCTTTTTTGCTGTCATAACTGTCTGTTCTCCTTTCCCCTGAACTGTTACACAACCGTTGCCATGTTTCCCACTTTGCACAATCCGGGGCTTTACTTTTTCCGTAAATGTGCTATGCTTTATAATTAGAGCATAACGAAAACAGCCGCCGGTCCATCTTTCCTTAGGTTCCGGCGCAGAATTGGAGGAATATTCCCATGAGTGAAACCTGTACCCACAACTGCAGCTCCTGCGGGGAAAGCTGCAGCAGCCGTACCGCAGAGCAGACCAGCTTTCTGGAACCCTTAAATCCCGCCAGCACGGTGAAAAAAGTCATCGGCGTGGTCAGCGGCAAAGGCGGCGTAGGCAAATCCCTGGTCACATCCCTGCTTGCCGTGGAGACGAAGCGCAAAGGCAGACGGGCCGCCATCCTGGACGCAGACATTACCGGCCCGTCCATCCCCAAGTCCTTTGGCCTGGGTACCGACGGACTCAGCGTCAACCCGGAGGGACTGATGGTACCGGCCACCACCTCCACCGGCATTGAGATCGTGTCTGCCAACCTGCTTCTGGACCATGACACGGATCCGGTGATCTGGCGGGGCCCGGTGATCGCAGGAGCGGTCAAACAGTTCTGGCAGGAGGTCCTGTGGAAGGATATTGACTATATGTTCGTGGACATGCCGCCGGGAACCGGGGATGTGCCCCTGACCGTGTTCCAGTCCCTTCCGGTGGACGGCATTGTCATCGTCACCTCCCCCCAGGAACTGGTGTCCATGATCGTCACCAAGGCGGTGAACATGGCCAGGAAGATGGATATCCCCATTCTGGGTCTTGTGGAGAACATGAGCTACCTGGAGTGCCCGGACTGCGGCAAACAGATTTCCATCTTCGGGGAAAGCCACATTGACGAGATTTCCGCCCAGTCCGGCATCCCGGTGCTGGCCAGAATCCCCATTACCCCGTCTATTGCCCAACATGTGGACGCAGGCACCATTGAGTATCTGGAAGAGAACTGGATGGAAGCGGCTGTGGAGAAGCTGCTGGCGGACTCTTAAAGGTCCGCCGCCCTTCCGGCGGGGCAGCTTCTACAGAATATACACCCCTCTGGCGTCAAAATCCAGAAATGCCTTCTCTCCCACCTGGTAGATCCGCCGGTTCACCGGATTGTAGTCCGTGATCTGGATCTCCATATCTCCCACCATCACCTGATAGTACTGATAGGAACCCATAAAGGTGGACAGGGTTACCGTGGCTTCCAGGTAGCCCTCTTCCGCCAGCACCGCTGCCTCAGGACGGATCACCAGGGCTGCCTCATCCCCGGCCCCGGCGCCGCAGTAATTGTTTACCAGCAGCTCCTTGCCTGCCACCTGGATGCGGGCCTTTTCCCCGTCTGCGGACAGAACCCCGGCCTCCAGGAAATTGGCCTCCCCGATAAAGTCAGCCACAAACCGGGAGGTGGGATGATAGTAGATCTCCTGGGGTGTTCCGATCTGCTCCACCTTCCCCCTGCTCATAATGATAATTTTGTCGGAAATACTCATGGCCTCCGACTGGTCATGGGTCACATAGATGGCCGTAATGCCTACCTTCTGCTGGATCTTGCGGATCTCCGTCCGCATGGACACCCGCAGCTTTGCGTCCAGGTTGCTTAAGGGCTCGTCAAACAGCAGAACCCCCGGCTCCAGCACCAGGGCCCTGGCCAGGGCCACCCGCTGCTGCTGGCCTCCGGACAGCTGGTTGGTCATCCGTGACTCCATACCGTCCATCTCCACCAGCTTCAGGATGTTCATCACCCGCTCCCGGATCTCTCCTGCCGGAAGCTTGCGGATCTTTAAGCCGTAGGCAACATTGTCAAATACATTGTAATGGGGAAGCAGGGCATAGCTCTGGAATACCATGGCCGTATCCCGTTTGTTGGGGGTCAGGTGGTTGATTGCCTCGCCGCCCAGGTAAATCTCCCCTTCATCCGGGCTCTCGAACCCGGCGATCATCCGCAGGGTGGTCGTCTTCCCGCAGCCGGAGGGCCCCAGCAGGGTCACAAAGGTTCCCGCCTCAATATCCAGGGTGGTATCCTCCACCGCGTAAAACTCTTTTCCGGTCTTGGGGTCCTTGTAGATCTTGGAAATATGCTCCAGCCGGACTCCTTTTTTCTGTTTTTCCATATTATGCGCCCTCCCGAACTTTAACATTTCTGCTGACACCAAAGAACCGGATCAGCGTATTCATCACCAGCACCGCACCGTAGGTAATGGCAATCAGCACCGTGGCATAGGCGCAGGCTACCCCGTAGTTGCCCTTTTCCGCCTGCTCGTTGATCTGGCAGGTGATCAGCAGGAAATCCGGGGTCACCAGGAGTATGATGGCCGAAATGGCCGTAATGCTCCGTACAAAGGCCGTAACCAGGCCGCTGAAAAAGGAATCCTTGATCAGGGGCAGGGTCACTGTCATGAATACCCTGGCCGAGCTGGCCCCCATGTCATAGGCCGACTCTTCGATAGACTTGTCGATCTGGCGCAGGGCGGAGATGCCGCTGCGGGTTCCCGTGGGAAGACTCCGCACGATGAACACGATGATCAGAATCAGGCCCGTGCCGTACAGGCTGCTCATGACGCCGGTGCGGAACAGTCCGTTGGCATAGCCCCGGATATATCCGATACCCAGGACGGTTCCCGGCACAGCCATGGCCAGCATGGACACAAACTCAATAAATCCTTTTCCCCGGAAACGCTTCTTCACCACCAGGTAGGCGATGACCATGGACAGAAATGCCGTCAAAGGCGAGGCGATCAGGGACAGTACAAAGGAATCCTTAAATGCCTTAAGCCCGCTGGTTCTGAGCATATACTGGAACCATTTCAGGGAAAGGCTGTAATCCCTGCCCCACAGGGTAAACAGGGCGCCAAAGGGCACCATCACATACATCAGCACCACAAAGGCTGCCACCAGGGTACAGAAAATGGTCAGGGGCACGGTGACACTTTTATCCTCAATAAGCATCCGCATGCGGGAGGCTTTGCCGGTTAAGGTGGCGGCGGTCTTCTTCTCCAGATAATATTTCTGGATCAGAAACAGCACCACGGTCAGGGACAGAAGCACCACGGACATGGCCGCTGCTCCCGTGGAGTCGTAGGCTCCTGTTACCTGGAGATAGATGGTGGTGGCCAGGGTGTCATAGGAGCCGCCGATCAGCATGGGATTGGCAAAGTCTGCCACAGACTCAATAAAGGTTACCAGAAAGGCATTGCCAAGTCCCGGCAGCAGCAGGGGAAAGGTCACACTGGTGAACACCTTCCACCGGCTGGCCCCCATGTCACGGGTTGCCTCTTCCAGGGAAGGATCGATATTTTTCAGAAGACCCTTCAGCATCAGGTAGCACACCGGGAAAAAGGTCAGGGTCTGGACAATGGCAATTCCCTTAAGGCCATATACATTGGAATCATATATTTTCAGAAGGGACCGGGTGATGATGCCGCTGCGCCCAAACAGCATGATCATGGACAGGGACAGCACAAAGGGAGGAGACACTACCGGCAGCATGGACACCACCGCAAACAGCTTCTCCAGCACCTTTGTCCGCAGCTTTACATAGACCTCCACATAGGCAAACAGAAGCCCTATGGCTGTGGATGCGATTCCCGTGATCATGCCCAGCACCAGGGTATTGCGGAATGCCTTCCGGAACCGCTCCAGACTCAGCACCCGCTGAAACACCGCCAGGGTCACATGCCCCTCTTCCAGAAAGCTGTCCACCAGAAGCATCAGCAGCGGATACAGAATAAACAGTGCCAAAAATACCAGCAGTACGGCAATCATACTGATCAGAACCGGATCGGAGAAGAATTTCTCCCGCTCCAGCCTTGCACTCTGCTTTCCAGCCACAAACCATTCCCCCTTTCTTGTAACATGTACTCCCGGAATCTCAGGAAATCAGGTTCCGTCAGATTCCGGGAGTACATGAAAAACCAGTCTTTTATTGTCTCTGTCTGGCCGCCTGTGTTCCCTTTATTCTGTCAGGAAGCGGCTGGCGTCTGCGCTGCCGGAATCGCTTCCCAGGGCTGTGAAGAAATCTTCCACATACTTGGCGCTGTTTGCCTTGGCATCCTCGAAATCATAGTCAATGGTATTGTTCATGTCCAGACCAAACTGGGTAGCTTCTTCCGGCTGGGCTGCATTGGACAGCACCAGGAACTGGTAGGAGCCAGCCTCCTTGGCATGGTCCACACAGTCCGGAGAAAGAGCATACTCGATCCACAGCTTTGCAGCGTTGGGATGGGCACAGCCATTGAAGATCGCGGTGGCGCCAACCTCAAAGGAGGTGCCGTCATCGGGAACGATCAGTTCAATGTTGTCATATCCCTGAAGGATCTGGTAAATACCGTCATGCAGGAAGCCTACACCGATAACACACTCGCCGGGGCCTACCATCTTGGAGGGACCGGAACCGGACTTGGTATACTGGTTCACGTTCTTATCCAGGGCCTTGAAATACTCCATAGCCTCATCATGGCCCTTCATCTGGATCATGGTGTTGATCACCAGCTTGGCCGTACCGGCTGTGTTGGGGTTGGACAGCATGACCAGGCCTTCATACTCTGCCTTGGTCAGGTCATCCCAGGTTCTGGGCGCTTCCAGATTCAGACGCTCCAGCTCTTCCTTGTTCACCATAAAGCCCAGGATTCCTTTGTAGATGCCGTACCAGCAGTTGGTGGGGTCCTTGTAATCTTCGCTGATCAGGTTGGCTGCATTGATAGCCTCATACTCCATGAGAAGTCCGTCTGCCACTGCCTCGTTGTAGGGGTCCGTGGTGCCGCCGAACCATACGTCTGCCGACGGCTTGCCGGCCTCCTCGGAAATCTTGGTATACACCTCGGAGGTGGACAGTCTCTGGTACTTGGTCTTGATCCCGTAAAGCTGCTCGAAATTCCTGCAGGCCATGGACAGATATTCTTCCTCGCAGGAGCCGTATACAGTCAGCTCTCCCTCTGCCTTGGCCGCCTCAATCAGGGCATCCATGCCGCCTGCTGCCTCCGGGGCTGCTTCTGTCTCCGCCTTGCTTTCACCGGCAGGGGCCTGGGATGCTGCCTCCGTAGCCTCCGTAGCTGCCGGGGCTGCTGCGGGCGCTGCCGTGGTGGCTGCCGTACCTCCGCCTCCGCCGCAGGCAGTCAGACCGGATACCATGGTACAAGCCAACAAAAGTGCCAGTTTTTTCTTCATAATACAATCCTCCTTTTTGTCTGCTTAACCGCAAATGCAGCACTGGAAAGGGGAACCTTGTCCCATTCCTGCCTTCCCTGGCTGCATATGCAAAGTATACCACGAACAGAGAAAAATAGAAACCCTTTTTGTCAATTTGTTCCATTTTTTATATTCCGGGTGTAACAGTTCAGATACCCCTTGAACTGTTACGAGTATCTGGCGGCAGACGCAGAGGGTGCTGTGTGCAGACCGCACACAGCACCCTCCAAATCAGAACACCGGTTAATAGATCAGGTTCACCAGCCCTATGGAGAACCAGGGAATAAAGGTCAGAACCAGCAGACAGCCAAACAGCAGAATGTAGAAAGGTACAGCCTCCCGGATAAAATCCCTGGTGGAGCATCCGGTTACTCCGCTGGCCACGAACATCAGGGTGCCCATAGGCGGCGTAAAGGCTCCGATGGCATTGGCAAAAATAAACACCATGGCAAAATGGATGGGGTCAATGCCGTAGGCCGATGCCGCAGGTGCAAACAGAGGGACCAGAACGATCATGCTGGCATTTCCCTCCACAAACATTCCCACAAAAATCAGGAAAATGTCCACCGCAATCAGGAACAGCCACTTGTTATGGATCATCTGAATCATCCATTCGGTAAACCGCTGGGGGATCATTTCCTTGGTGAGAATCCAGGAAAATGTAGATGCCGCCGCCACAATCAGCATGATGGATGAGGTGGTCTGCAAAGTCTCTTTCAGGCCCTGGACAATCTCCTTAATCCCCAGTTCCCGGTAAACAATGCCCAGAAGTGCCGCATACACAATCGCCACCGCTCCCGCCTCCGTGGCCGTGAATATCCCCAGCCGTACTCCTCCGATGATAATTATTGGCAGACACAGCGGAAGAACCGCAGGACGCAGTGCCCCCCAGAACATCCTCCCGTCCATCCGCCGGGTACGCAGAGGCAGATAGTTCCTTTTTTTCGAGATACCGGAAACCATGAACATCATGGCAGCACACAGCAGAATCCCCGGTCCGAAACCGGCTATAAACAGCTTACCGATGGATACATTGGCAATACAGCCGTAAAGAATCAGCCCGATCCCCGGCGGAATCAGCGGAGTGATCATACTGGATGCAGCCGTCACCACCGTGGAAAACGCCCGCCCGATTCCTTTTTTCTCCATCTCCGGCACCAGCATCTTGGCCTCCATGGCAGCATCCGCCAGGGCGGAACCGGAAAGACCGCCCATAAGCGTGCTCAGAAGAATATTCACCTGGGAAAGTCCCCCGTACATTCTTCCGGTCAGCACCGCACAGAAATCCATAATCCGCCTGGTCACTCCCGTATAATTCATCAGCACGCCGGCACACACAAAGAAGGGAATGGCCAGAAGGGTCACACTTTCCGCACCGGTTATGGCCTGCTGGGCAAATACCGCCGGACTGATTCCGGGTGTCAGGACAAAATATACAGCCGAGGCACCCAGGATTGCCACAAACACAGGCACCTTCATAAACAGCAGAACCAGAAGTGCCGCCGTCATGATCATCACACCAGGACTCATTGCTCCCCCTCCTTTCCGCCGCCGAACAGCTCCCTAAGCTCCCGGACCTTTTCTTCTGTGTAGCTGACCAGCATCAGTACAATCGAAACCGGCGCAACGGAATAAATCCAGGAATAGGGGATCATCAGAATCGGTGTCTTCCGGCTGGTCTTTACCATAACCGCAATAAAATTGCGGCTTCTGAAAAAGAAATAGATCAAAACCGCGTAAACCACCAGTGCGATCAGCACCTCCGCAGCCCTGCGCATGCTTCTGGGCAGGGCATCCACCACGATCTCAATGGCCACATGGCTTTTAGACCGGAAAGCCGCCGGCGCTGCCAGAAATGTGATCCACACCATGCAGGCCAGCTGCAGCTCTTCTTCCCATGTAAAAGGGTGGCTCATAAGATACCGCATAGGCACACCCACAAATGTAAACGCGATCAGAGCTGCCAGAACAAGTGATGCCCCTGCCACTTCAATCTTATTGAGAATATCCAGAATTTTCTTCATGCCTTCTCCTCCAGGCCTGTGCCAGGCCTGCTACTGAACGGCTGCCTTCACAGTGTCGTAAAGACCCTGGCTCCATCCGAACTGGCTCCCTTTCTCGTAGAACGAAAGGCTGGCTTCCTTCCACAGCGCCCGCTCTTCATCGGTAAGCTCTGTAAAGGTCACGCCTGCATCCTCCAGCTTCTTCCGGTAATCCTCCTTGGCTGCTTCCTGAAGCTCATTGTTGTAGAGCCCGGCTTCCTCTCCGGTTGCAAACAGCAACTCCTGCTGTTCCTGGGTCAGGGTGTTCAGATAATCGGTTCCGATGCACCAGGTGGTAAAGTTCAGAATATGGCCGGTCATAAGGATATTTTTTGATACCTCCTGGAAGCTCTGGCCGTACAGTGTGGAAAGCGGATTTTCCACCCCGTCCAGGGTTCCGTTCTGTAAAGAGGTATACACATCTCCCAGAGCCATGGGTACTGCCGTGGCTCCCAGAGCATTAAAGCCCTCCACATAGATCTGGCTGTTGGCCAGACGGATCTTCTGCCCCTTGATGTCAGAAGGGGTCACCACTTTGGTCTTGGTCATCAGTTCACGCTCTCCATACACCCAGTTGGAAGCCAGAACCGTAAGCCCCTTGTCTGCAAGCTTTCCGCATTCAGTGTGATACCATTCGCTGTCCAGAAGCTTCCACACCTGGTCCCAGTTGTCAAAGAAAAACGGTCCATACAGGATTCCCAGGTCCGGGACGCCGTAATCTGCATAGAAGGCTCCGTCTGCGATGGTGATAATATTTTCCCCCATGATCATCTGGTCGATCAGCTCGCTCTTGCTTCCCAGGGCACTGTTGGGGAACAGCTGAAGTTTCATGGTCCCGCCGCTTTCTTTCTCCAGAAGCTCTGCCCACTTTTCCACTGCCTTGCCGATGGGCTCCTCCGTGGTATTCTCAAATCCGATCTGAATGGTAACCACATCCTGGGCCGGTGCCTTGTCTGCCTGGGATGCTGCCGGCGTTTCTGCAGAAGCCGCCGCTGCCGTGGTTTCCACCGGAGCTGAAGAACTGCCGCAGGCACTTATCACCAGAGTTCCTGCCATAATCAGTGACACCATTGCCATATTCTTTTTTTTCATAATAAATAACCCCTTCCTTCCCCGGACCAGCCGGTAAAAATATTAAGGCCTGTGCAGAAACCTGCGTTCAGGCCCCTGCTGCATAAATAGGTTCCTTTACCGGATTTCCGTCATAAATTTATGCAGGAAACGAAAGCCCCAGCCCGCCCCCTCCCTGGGATGGGCAAATCCCCTGTCAATGACCATGGGATGGTCTATGATTCCGTCAATCCAGTCAAAACTCTCGGCACCATAAGGATTGGGCACCGTACACAGCAGCGGAACATCGTAATCCTTGTAATAGTGGGGAAGCACCGGAATATTGTGGGCATTGGCCAGGGCCGCGCTGTCTCTCCAGGCTTCCACACCTCCCAGACGGATAATATCCGGCTGCCACAGGTCCAGGGCATTTCTATGGATCAGTTCCCGCAATGCCACATCCGAGTACTCCCGCTCCCCCATGGCCAGACTGACTTTTGTCTTGGAATGGATGGTTGCATAGCCCTCAAAATCGGTGTTGACTACCGGCTCCTCAAACCAGAAAATACCCAGATCCTCCACATGGTCAATCAGGCTGACTGCCGTAGGCACATCCATGCCCTGGTTGGCGTCCATCATAATCTTCAGATCCGGCCCAACGGCTTCCCGCACCAGGTGAAGCCTGCGGATATCCCGCTCCAGCTGTGGGCTACCCACCTTGATCTTCACTGCCGTAAACCCGCGCTTTTTGTAATTTACAACCTCATCCACCAGTTCCTGGTCCGTATAACTGAGCCATCCGCCGCTTCCGTACACCGGAATGGGTCTGCGGTGACATCCCAGCATCCGGTACACCGGCTGGCCCAGGGTCCTGGACCATGCATCCCACATAGCCACGTTCAGGGTTGCCAGCGCCCACCGCTGAAGTCCCGGGATACCGAAGTACTCGCACTCGGTCTCATAATCTTTCTGAACCTGGACTGTCTCGAAAATCTGGTAATCCCGGTCCATGACAAAGTTCTTCATATCCCGGAGCGCCCCTTCAATGGCATTGGGGCTGTAATGGAAGCTTAACAAATACCCCTGCCCGGTCTCACCTGCTGCCGTCTCCACCTCCAACACATAAAAGGCAATTTTGCTGATATCATGGGTCGCATCAGCAATCGGACGGCTCAGGGTGCTGACCGCATGATAGATCCGTATGTCCCTGATATGCATATCCCCCGAATTCACGATATATCTTCCTCCTTTTTGTCATTTTTTACCACTGTGATATATCTATATCCATATTATCATAGTATTTGATATATTTCAATCCCATTTTTCCGTATTTTATCGTTACAGTTCACGGGGCGGGGAAAACTGGACGAAAACAGACGTCAAGCTGGCTTGTAAGACTGTTTTTGTCCAGTTTTCCACATCGGGCGAACGCCCGATGCTTCTTGTGAACCGCAACAGCATTTGTGATACGCGACCCGTTCCTCCCCGTTGCTGATGCGGATCAGTCCGCACCGGGTGAAGCCGTTTTTGGCCAGCATTCCCTGCATGGGAAGATTTTTCTCATGGGTGTCGATCCGCAGGTTGCCTCCGCTCTGCTCCAGACACCAGGCCACGCAGAAGCTGGCGGTTCCTTTCTTTCTCCCCGGGCAGGCCACCCGGTGCATGACCCCGTAAGGGGCATCGTTGAGCCAGGCCCCCTGGTAGATGACAGCGTAATCCGGTTCCACTTCATTTGCAAAGTAAAATACTCCCAGAAGCTTCCCGTCCTCCACGCACACATAGCTTTTCCCGGCCCGGATATCCTCCTGCACCATCTCTGCCGGAGGATGGCCCATCCCCCACTGGTCCGGGTTTCCGTGGTCCCGCATAAACCTGCGGGCCTCCTCATAGAGAGCCAGGACCTGGTCCAGGTCTTCCGGTTCTGTTTTCCTTATTTCCATTTTCTGTCCTCTTCCCTTCTCTGCCCTGTTCTGCATGTACCAGGCATTTCCCTGCCGTCATGTATATTTCCGCAGGGCCGCCTGCACCAGGTGCTTGGCCAGGACCGCCGTGGTCACGGCTCCCACGCCTCCCGGCACCGGGGTAGCCATGGACGCCGTATCCTGGATGGAATCAAAGTCCACGTCCCCGCAGAGCTTCCCGTCCTCATCCACATTGATGCCCACATCCAGCACAATGGCATCCTTTCCCACATATTCCCGGTCCAGCATTTTGGCCCGTCCGGCTGCGGCCACCAGGATCTCCCCGTTGCGGCAGGCGCCTTTTAAGTCCTGGGTCCGGGTATGGCAGACCGTGACCGTGGCATGCTCCTTTAACATCAGCATGGCCAGGGGCTTGCCCACCACCATACTGCGGCCCACAATGGTAACCCGCTTTCCGCTGATGGGAATCCGGTTTGCCCGCAGTACCTCCACCACGGCCTCCGCCGTGCAGGGGGCAAAGCCGCTTTCATCCCCGGCAAAGACCCTGGCAATATTCACTGGACAGATACCGTCCAAATCCTTGTCCGGGTCCATAAGCTTCTCAATGTCCTTCTCCCGGATCTGCTTTGGCAGGGGACGCAAAAGCAGTATCCCCGTGTTCTCCGGGTCCTGGTTGATCTTTGCAAACTCTGCCGCAAAATCCTCATGACGGATATCCCCGGGAAATACATAGGACCGGACATCCAGACCGAACTTGTCCATGCGTTTGGTGGCACCCCGTTCGTAGGATATGTCGTCTGGATTCTCCCCCACCCGCACAATGGCCAGCCGGGGCACCACACCGTCCAGCGTTTTCAGTGCCGCCTGTACCTCTTCTCTGATTCTGGCAGATACATCTGCCCCTTTTAATGTGATCATGGTTTTCTCCCTCCTGTTTCCCTCCGGAACCATCCTACACGGTCAGTCTCTGCCGCACCCGGTCATAGACGGCATCTGCCTTCCGGCACCCGTCCTCCAGCAGCTTCTCCGCTTTCCGGTTAAGCTCTGCGGCCTTGTCCCGGTTCTTCATGGACTTTGTATTAATATAGACATTCATCACTGCCCCGGTGACGGCAGCCCTTGCAAACTGGACCGCCACGCCTACATCGGAGACAGCCATACGGCTTCCTTTTGCTTCCAGCTGTTCCAGAATCTCCAGGACCTCCCAGACCTTCTCCATCATGGCCAGGGGCACCAGGCTGGCAGCCAGCAGCCGCTCCTCCATGACCTGCTCCTTCTCAGCCTTCTGCTCCGGGGTATCCCCAGGCATGCCGTAAGCCTGTGCCAGGGGAGCGAACACCCGGGCGTCCTCATCTGCCAGGTGCAGAAATTCTGCCTGAAGTCCTGCCAGCACGGTCAGGCTCTGCTGCATCTCCTCCTCCACATCCGCGTAGCGCTTCTTGCCCACAGTCAGGTTGGCCACCATCTGTCCCAGAGCCGCCCCCAGGGCTCCCCCCAGGGCCGAAGCGCCCCCGCCTCCCGGCACCGGCGCTTTGGATGCCAGGGTGTCTGTCCATGTACCAATTTGCTGTTTCTCGATCATGCTGTGTCTCCTTTTTGTGTTTTCTTAAAGCAGGGCAGTACTGATTTTTCGGATTTCTACTGTAAGCATACTATCTGGAGACGTTTTTTACAATGGTTTTTTATTACATTACAGTTCACGGGGCGGGGAAAACTGGACGAAAACAGACGTCAGGCTGGCTTGTAAGACTGTTTTTGTCCGGCACAGCCGGACAAGAAGATGCCCCCGCAAACAGCAGCTTATCACAAAACAGGATTGAACTATGTGAAAATCCGTGATACGATAAGTGGTGATTTAGTAAGAATACAATATCTAAGGAGGCTCTTTTTACATGAGTAAATTTTTGAAGGAATTCAAAGATTTTGCCCTGAAAGGCAACATGATCGACATGGCCGTAGGTATCATCATGGCCTTTGTGGTATTCTGTGTTGTGAAGCAGTTAAACCGGCTCCGCAGGAAGCCGGAGGAATCGGCTCCTGCGGCTCCCACAGAGAAGGAGTGCCCCTTCTGCCGGACAAGTATTGCCATCAATGCCACCCGCTGCCCTCACTGTACTTCCATGCTGGGGGAACCGGAGGGTGAGGCAGAAACGCCGCTGTAGACTTCCGTCACCGCCTGCTCCAGCCGTATAATCATCTGGTCCACGTCTTCCTTCCGGATCACCAGCGGCGGCACGAAACGGATTACATGGCTTCCGGCACTGATCAGTACCAGGTGCTGCTTTACCAGGGCATTCTCCACAATGGGGCCTGCCGGAACGGAGAACTCCAGCCCCTGGATCAGGCCGCGGCCCCGGTGGGCCACTATGCAGGCATGCCTTGCCATCAGCTCCTCCAGCCTGTCCCACAGATAGGCTCCGGTCTGCCGTACATGGTCTACGATTCCGTCCTGCTCAAAGATATCCAGCACCTTGGAAGCTGCCGCGCACACCAGGGGATTGCCTCCGTAGGTGGTGCCGTGGTCTCCCGGCTGCATGGCCCGGGCTGCCGCTTTGCTGGCCAGGAAGGCGCCTACCGGCACCCCGTTGCCCAGGGCCTTGGCCACGGTCATTACATCCGGCTTGACCCCGTACTGCTGCCAGGCGAACATGGAACCGGAACGTCCCATGCCGCACTGGATTTCGTCCAGAATCAGCAGGGCATCATACTGGTCGCACAGGGCCCGGACACCCTGGAGGAAATCTTCCGTGGCCGGGTAGATGCCCCCCTCACCCTGGATGGTCTCCAGAATCACGGCGCAGGTCTTCTCATTCATCAGGGCCTTCACACTGTCCAGGTCATTGAAATCAGCAAACCGGATACCGGGAACCAGGGGCGCAAAGGGCTCCTGGTAATGGTCATTGCCGGTGACCGACAGGGCTCCCAGGCTTCTGCCGTGAAACGAATGCTTCATGGCAATGATCTCATAGTCCCGGCCCATGTGCCGGTTGCAGGCATGGCGCTTGGCCACCTTCAAGGCCCCTTCCACGGCCTCGGTGCCGCTGTTGGTAAAGAAGGCCTTCTCCATGCCCGAGGCTGCCAGAAGCTTCCGCCCGGCCTCCGCCATGGGTTCGCTGTAGAAAAGATTGGAAATATGGTACAGCTTATCCACCTGGGCTTTCACTGCATCATTGAATCCGGGATAATCGTATCCCAGTGCCATAACCGCGATCCCGGCGCCAAAATCCAGATAATCCACACCGTCCACGTCGGTCAGGGTCACTCCCTTTCCATGGTCAAAGACCACGGGAAAACGGTTGTAAATCTTATAGAGCACCTGCTCTGCTTCTTCCATTATCTGCTGCTGTTTCATCTCAGCTCCTCCTAACTCCCGGCAAAATACAGTCCCGGACCTTTTATACCCCGCAGAAATACCGTTCATCCCCGTCCATGTGAATGGCGGTTCCGATTCCCTTGTTGGTAAAGATTTCCAGCAGCAGGCAGTGGGAAATGCGCCCGTCCAGAATATGTACCCGGGACACACCGTTTTCAATGGCATCAATACAGTTCTGCAGCTTAGGCAGCATGCCGCCTCCCAGTCCGCCGCCGGACACAAAAGCCTTTGCCTCCTTCACGGACATTTCCGAGATCAGGGTGTTCTTGTCGGCAAAATCCCGGTAAACCCCTTCCACGTCCGTGAGAAATGCCAGCTTCTCCGCGCTGACTGCCCTGGCAATGGCGCAGGCCGCGTCGTCGGCATTGATATTGTAGCTCATGAAATCCTCGTCAAAGCCAATGGGACAGATGATGGGAAGAAAATCTTTCTCCAGCAGGTCATGGATGATCTTGGGATTTACCTGGGTGATCTCTCCCACATAGCCGATGTCCTGGCCGCCGGAGTATTTCTTCCGGCACTGGAGCATCATGCCGTCCTTGCCGCTGACTCCCACGGCCTTGACCCCCAGCTCATTGACAAGCTGGACCAGGCTCTTGTTGACCTTGTTCAGTACCATCTCCGCGATCTCCATGGTAGGCTCGTCGGTGACCCGCAGGCCGTTGACAAATTTGGCCTCCATGCCCACCTTGCCCACCCACCGGCTGATCTCCTTGCCGCCGCCGTGGACGATAATGGGCTTAAAGCCTACCAGCTTAAGGAGTACCACGTCCTGGATCACCTGGCGTTTCAGATGCTCGTCCACCATAGCGCTGCCGCCATATTTTACCACGATAATCTTCCGGTTGAAGCGCTGGATGTAGGGAAGGGCCTCAATCAGCACCTCCGCCTTCTGCATCACATTCATGTCCATTTCCATAATTGTCTGTTCCTCCCTGAATCTATGACCGGTAATCGGCATTAATCTTCACATAATCGTAGGTTAAGTCACAGCCCCAGGCCGTGGCGGAGGCGCTTCCCATCTTCACGTCGGCAATGGCGGTTACCTCCGGCTCCGAGAGAATCCTTGTGGCCTGCTCCTCGCTGTAGTCCAGGGCCACCCCGTCCCGGATGATCTGGAGCTTTCCGGCTGCGCTTTCAAAGTACAGGTCCACCTTCTCCGGGTCAAACCTGGCGCCGGAATAGCCCATGGCGCAGAGAATTCTGCCCCAGTTGGCGTCATGGCCGAAAATGGCAGCCTTGGTGAGACTGGAGGTAATGACAGACTTGGAAAGAGTCACTGCCTGGTCCTTGCTTTGGGCGCCTATTACCTTCACCTCAAACAGGGCGGTGCACCCTTCCCCGTCTCCTGCCATCTTCTTTGCCAGGGTCTGGTTGACCCGGTTCAGGGCCTGGCAGAATGCCTGGTAGTCTTCATTCTTCTCCGTAATCTCCGGGTTGCCGGCCATGCCGTTGGCCAGGAGAAGCACCGTGTCATTGGTGGAGGTGTCCCCGTCCACGGAGATCATATTGTAGGTGTCCTTGATATCCTCCCTGAGGGCCTCCTGGAGCAGCTCCCTGGATATGGCCGCATCCGTGGTGACAAAGGCCAGCATGGTACACATGTTGGGATGGATCATGCCGGAGCCCTTGCACATGCCCCCCACAGTCACGGTCCTGCCGCCTGCCTGGAACTGGACCGCAATTTCCTTATTCTCCGTATCCGTGGTCATGATGGCTTTGGAGGCCTCCAGGCCGCTTTCCCGGCTTTCTTCCAGCCTGGGAACCATGGCACGGACCCCGGCTGCCAGCTTCTCCATGGGAAGCTGCTTTCCGATGACACCGGTGGAAGCCACCAGCACTGCCTCTGCCGGGATTCCCAGGCATTCTGCCGCCACCTGTGCCGTATCCCTGCAATAGCCCATGCCCTCTGCCCCGGTACAGGCGTTGGCAATGCCTGC
Source organism: uncultured Lachnospiraceae bacterium (assembly GCA_910577765.1). GTDB lineage: Bacteria > Bacillota > Clostridia > Lachnospirales > Lachnospiraceae > Brotaphodocola. The sequence continues at coordinate 9,422 of CAJTOV010000009.1, read as the reverse complement.
GTTGATGACCACGGCCTGGGCATAGGCCGATTCCCTGACAATCTTCTGGTCCCACTTCACCGGGGCTGCCTGGACCACATTGGTGGTAAAGGTCCCGGCTGCCTTACAGGGCTGCCGGCTGTAGATCATGGCCATGTCCTTCCGGTCCTTGTATTTGATTCCGGCGGCCGTGGAGGCTGCCTGGAATCCCTTTGCTGCGGTTACGCCGCCGTCGATTTCCTGCATAGCTGAGTCCTTTCTGGCATTTGTTCTTCCTTACCGAATAAACCGTGTGATATTTTCTTCATTAATAATAAACTCGTAGTAGTTAAAATCTTCCCGTTCCGTCCAGCCAAGCTCCTTCCAGAAACTGTTGCCCACATGATTGGTGGTAAAGGCCACCAGGGTCACCTTGCTGATGCCTTCCCTCTGGAGGGCCCTTAAGGCAAAGCGCACCATCCGCTCTCCCACCCCACGCTTCCGGTAGGTTCTCTCCACACAGACATGGTAGAAGCTTCCTTGCCTGCCGTCGTGGCCGCACAGGATGGTTCCCACAATCCTGCCGTTCTGTTCCGCCACCACGCTGGTTCCCGGATTCCGTTTCAGGAAACGCTCCACCCCTTCCCTGGAATCGTCCACGGAACGGAGGCCAAAGCCCTGGATATTCTCCCAGAGCCTGTAGACATTTTCATAATCATCCGCTTCCATGGGGCGGATGATGATACTCATGGTTCCTGACATGGTTACAGATCCTTCCTGCAAAAGCTGTGGCATATTCCGGCCTGGTCCTGGGTTCTGGTGTGTGAAATGCCGGAATTTACGGGAATACCGGAATCTGCTTCAGTCCCGTGTTCTCCGGCAGGCCAAACATCAGGTTCATGTTCTGCATGGCCTGTCCGGCTGCTCCCTTGACCATATTGTCAATGGCGCCCATCATCACCAGTCTGTTGGTACGGGGATCAGTCTGAAATGCGATGTCCGCGAAATTGCTGCCTTCCACCCAGCGGGTCTGGGGCACCATACCGGGATTCATGACCCGGACGAAATATTCGTCTGCGTAGTATTTGTCGTAGGCTGCCTTCACCTCTTCCGGGGTCACGGATCTTGTCAGGGTTCCGTAGGCAGTCACCAGTATGCCCCGGTTCATGGGAACTAAGTGGGGGGTAAAGCTGAGGGTTACCGGACGGTCCGCCACACAGGAAAGCTGCTCCTCAATCTCCGGTGTATGCCGGTGGGAAGCCACGCCGTAGGGCTTCATGCTCTCGTTTACCTCACAGTAAAGGCTGGGCACCTTGGCCCCCCGCCCTGCCCCGGAGGTGCCGGATTTGGCATCAATGATCAGGGTGTCCGGGTCCACCAGGCCTTCCTTTACCATGGGATACAGGGTCAGGAAGGAGCAGGTGGGGTAACATCCGGGATTGGCGATGAGCCTGGCGCCCCGGATGCTCTCCCGGTTGATCTCCGGCAGGCCGTAGACCGCTTCCTGGAGGAACTGGGGAGACGGATGCTTCAGCTTGTACCACTGTTCATAAATATTCACGTCCTTGATACGGAAATCCGCACTCAGGTCAATGACCTTTGTCCTGGACAGAATCTCCTCTGTGACCTGGGAAGCGCAGAAGCCCTGGGGGGTGGCTGTGAAGATCACGTCGGCCAGGTGGGAAAGCTGCTCCATGTCGTCGTCCCTGCAGGGTTCGTCTACCAGATGGGTGACGTTTCTATATATAGAAGCAAAGTCTTCTCCTACATAGCTCCTGGAGCCGTACCAGACAATTTCCGTATCTTCTCTCTGTAATAGGAGGCGCACCAGTTCTGCACCGGCGTAGCCGGTGGCGCCTATGATGCCTGCTTTGATCATAATAAGGTCCTTTCAGATTTGAATTGTTTTATGCTTCCACCATTATAGTGACTTTCCTGGAATATGGGAAGTACTTTTTTTATTTTTATCACCCTGCTCCAGCAGGATTTCATAATTATACATTATTAGTGAATATTATGCAACCTATTTTTGAATTTTTCTTGTGCCGGTGTTACCGCCCACAAGGCTGGGAAAACCGAAAGAAAGCAGACGTAAAGCTGGTTTGTAAGGCTGTTTTTGTCTGGTTTTCCATATTAAGCGGACGCCCGACATTTTTTGTCTGGCACAGACGGACAAAAAAATTTCTTCCCGCGAATAATGCTTATTTTGTGCTTGCATTTTTATAAAAAGTGTTGTATATTTATGAAAGTTTAAAAAAGAGACCCCCACTGAAATTATAATTAGTGATTACTTTTAGGAGGATAACGATCATGAAAGAGAAAGTTGTATTGGCTTATTCCGGTGGTCTGGATACCACCACGATCATTCCGTGGTTAAAAGAGAAGTTTGATTATGAAGTGGTATGCTGCTGCATTGACTGCGGGCAGGGCAATGAGCTGGACGGGCTGGATGAGCGTGCGCGGTTATCCGGTGCTTCCAAGCTTTATATTGAAGATGTGGTGGATGAATTCTGCGACAACTATATTATCCCCTGTGTCCAGGCCAACGCGGTATATGAGCATAAGTACCTGCTGGGCACGTCCATGGCCCGGCCGGCCATTGCCAAGCGGCTGGTGGAGATTGCCCGCAAAGAGGGGGCTACTGCCATCTGCCACGGGGCTACAGGCAAGGGCAATGACCAGATCCGTTTTGAGCTGAGTATCAAGGCCCTGGCTCCAGATCTGAAGGTGATCGCTCCCTGGCGGATGACCGATGTGTGGACCATCCAGTCCCGGGAGGATGAGATCGAGTACTGCAAACAGCATGGCATTGACCTGCCCTTTGACCACAGCCAGAGCTACAGCCGTGACCGCAATCTGTGGCATATCAGCCACGAGGGGCTGGAGCTGGAGGACCCGTCCAGTCAGCCTAACTTTGACCACATGCTGATGCTCTGCAACACGCCTGAGAAAGCGCCGGACCAGGGGGAATACGTGACCATGACCTTTGAGAAGGGCGTTCCCACCAGTGTCAACGGCCAGAAGATGAAGGTCTCCGACATTATCCGCACCCTCAATGAGCTGGGAGGCAGGCATGGCATCGGAATCGTGGATATCGTGGAAAACCGGGTGGTAGGCATGAAGTCCCGGGGCATCTATGAGACTCCCGGCGGAACCATTCTGGTGGAGGCCCACCAGCAGCTTGAAGAGCTGGTTCTGGACCGGGCTACCATGGAAGCCAAGAAGGATATGGGCAACAAGATGGCCCAGATCGTCTATGAGGGCAAATGGTTCACTCCCCTGCGGGAAGCTGTCCAGGCATTTGTGGAGTCCACCCAGGAGTATGTAACCGGAGAAGTAAAATTCAAACTGTACAAGGGTAATATCATCAAGGCCGGTACTACCTCGCCCTACTCCCTGTACAGCGAGTCCCTGGCCTCCTTTACCACCGGGGATCTCTATGACCACCATGACGCCAGCGGCTTTATCACCCTGTTTGGGCTGCCTTTGGCCGTGCGGGCTATGCGGATGGCTGAGGTGGAGAAAAATCAGAAATAAGCATGATAATTTTAATTCCCCCGAATTCGGGGGAATTAAAATTATTTTAAAACCTTTGTATTTTGTATAGTAATATATGCTTACTCATTGTCTTTTATAATACGATCACGATACCCCTCTGCCTCATCATATGTTTTAAATGTATGTACATGCTCCCAGTCAACAATATAATTTCCAAAATTCAATATAACGTCCTCTGTGGAATCTCCATTATGAACCCAAAAAACGATATCAGGCTTTCCATCACGACTATAAAAGATAGAAACGATATTATTGTCTGAAGTTATTGCAATTCCTGCTGTATTATCCAATGTTAAAAACAGAAACGGCATTTTGGAATATGACAGTTTCGTTATATTTTTTTGTTCTATCAGTTTTCCCATAGACAAAATCTTTCCATATATTGTATAATCTGTAATTCCCGGTTTTTATTACACTTTATGCCATCTAAATAGGTCATTATAATCGGTATACCACATTTAGAAGGAAGTAATTGAAATTGCCACCATACAGGTGGCAACAAAAAAGAAAAAAATATGCTACAATGAGAAAACGGAAGTCAAAAGATGGATTCCAACACAATCATTGCAAATAACAGCGAAAAAGCCACTGCGAAATTAAAAATCAGCACACCCAGGCAGCGTATAAGCCTGTGCTTATGAGCACATAAGGGAATGTATCGCTGTATATTGCAGTAATTAAAACTGCAAAGGACAAAGGAAAGCATGATCAATAACGCGGTGATTCTCTCCATCCAAAGGCGAAAAACCGTTGCATCTTTTACTTCCATTGAAAGGCATGCCCAAAAGATAAATAAATATCCGGCGCATGCAGTCAGCATTTTCCACGGGGTTTTTGTCCTGAAACCGGGCGGGATAAAATTCTTCCGCGGTATGCCCTCTGCGTCGTGGTTACCACTATTGCGGTTCTGTAATTTTTCGATTTCAGCTTTCAGCTCTTGTACCGATTTCATCCTGTCAGACGGATTCATCTCGGTACATTTGCTGATGATGGCATCAAATATATTGGTCGGAACAGGCACGGCACGGGAAAGTTCCTTTAATAAAATCCCCAACCCGTAGATATCAGTCTGGGGAGTGGAGGAACCAAAGCCGTACTGTTCAGGGGCAGCATATCCCTTTGTCCCAAGAAGTACCGTATCATGGTCAGCTGTGTCAATCCAACGCTTTGCAGCATTAAAGTCAATTAAGACAGCATGGCCGCAGGGCGTAATGATAATGTTTGAAGGCTTAATGTCCCTATGGATGATGGGCGGGTTGAGACAATGCAGTTTTTCCAGAATGCTGCACAGTTCTCCCATAAACCGGATAATCAGGTCAAGCGTAAGTGTGTGCCCGTCAACCATTTCCCGCAGCGATATACCGGAAATAAACTCTTCAATCAGTACCAGCTGTCCGTTTTCTTCGTATACGCTGTACAGCTTAGGAATGCCGGTTATCTGGTGTTCCATTAAGTATTCATATATATGCGGATTATATACATCCAGTATTTTCCTGATGTATATTTTTCCCGTTTCCCGGTGCTGAACCAGAAATATATTATGCGCACTATTTATAGCAGCAATGGTATTATAATAAGAAATTTCAAGGCGGCCGGCATAATCCATGCTATGATTCCTTTCAATGGTTTGTTACTACATTATATCAGATGGGAGAAACTTATGGGAGAGAAAAATACAGATGAATTAGAAAAAGTGCTGCAAAGCACGCATATAAAAAATTTCGACGCTTATTGCAGGGAAAATATAGGAAGCACGGCTGACGGGGCGTTTGCTGTATATATGAAAAATATTTTCAGCGAAAAAAATCTCACACAGCAGCTTGTTTTTTTGCGGGCGGACGTTCCGGAACGGTATGGCTACAAGCTTCTGTCCGGAGAAAAAAGGACAAGGCAGAGGGATGTTATTCTACGTCTGTGTTATGCTGCTGAAATGTCTCTGGCGCAGACCCAGCTTGCGCTGAAGAAGTATGAAATGCCGGAACTGTATGCAAAGCTGCCAAGGGATGCCCTGCTGATGATTATTTTCAATGAACGGCCAGGGGATATCATTGAGGTCAATGAAATACTGAAGAAACATGGAATGGATGCATTGAGGACAAGCGGTTTGCAAAGCTAATACATGGATTTCTGCATGTATTATATATAAATTATGCTCAAGGGAGGAATTTTAAGATGAAAAGAAAATGGATCGTAGCAGTGCTTTGTCTGGCTGTGTTTGCGGCAATGGCATTGGGAAGAGGACAGTCAGATTCGGATGAAACCAAACAGGCTGTCTCAAGCGAAGGATCGGAAAAAGTGGATACTGACGAAAACACTTCTAATGCTTCAGATGTTTCAAAAGCTTCATCAGGCGCAGCGGTCACAATTGATGAGCAGGTGCTCTTTGACCAGGATGGCATTGTCGTCACTGCAACAGAATATGTTACAGACAATATCTGGGGCGACGGCATTAAGCTGCTGCTGGAAAACAATTCTGACAAGGATGTTACGGTTGGCTGTAACGCATTGATTGTCAATGATTACATGATTACAGACCTGTTTTCTTCGGGAATTGCCGCAGGAAAAAAATCCAATGAAACACTGTATCTTTCCAGCAGTCAGCTAAAGGCGGCTGGTATTGAAAATGTAGGCAAAATCGAGATATACTTCCACATATACGATTCTTCTACATATGATACTGTTTTTGATCCGGAATGTGTGGTCATCCAGACATCGGCGTATGCCAATATGGATACAATGCCCAATGATGCGGGGACAGAACTGTATCATCAGGATGGCATCAAAATTGTTGGAAAGACTGTTGATGAAAACAGCTTTTGGGGAACGGCCATACTCCTTTACATCGAAAATAATTCCGGGAAAAATGTGGGTATTTCCGTAGATGATATGTCCATAAACGGATTTATGATAAGTCCGTTGTTTTCCACTACCGTATATGATGGAAAGAAATCCATAGATGATATCACGGTATTGTCCAGTGATTTGGAAGAAAACGGAATTGAGACCATTGAAGAAGTGGAATTGAAATTCCATATTTATGATGCGGATTCCTATTCTACAATCACTGACTCAGAACCTATTATATTCCCGGCACAGTAAGGAGGAAAGAATATGAAAACATGGAAGCTGGTATCAGGAATTCTGTCAATGATTTTGTTTGTGCTGGTGGCTGTTCAGTCCTGCGCAGCAGGGGTAGTGAACGCACTGGAGGATAACGGCGGAACGTCAGGCTCTATAGGAATGTTAGTTGGCGTATTAATGCTGGCAGGCGGAATTGTTTCGGTGGCTACCAGAAAGTCACAAGGAAAGGGCGGTAATATTGTACTTGTCATTTTGTTTGGATTAGCGGCCCTTATGGGGTTTGTGGGATACGGCAATTACAGCGATCTCGTGATCTGGGCATTCTGGTGTCTGATTAACGCAATTCTTGCAGTTATTGCAATAATAAAAAACAAAAAGGACGCATAAATGCTGTACAAATAAATCCAGTACACTACTATTTGGCAGAGGAGCCTGACAGGATCCTCTGCCCCTTCATTTGGAAAGTATTTTGTATGTGGACCAGCCATTTCCCGGCAGTCCTGTATTTTGTAACAGTCCAGACGGCTTAAGTTCCTGGAGGATCAAATACCTGCCCGTTCCAGCCGTCTAAACCGTTACCGCACTGTATCAATCCAGCTGCTTCACTGTGAGTGTGGCATTGACGCCGCTGCCAAGGGTGACTCCCACGGCCAAAAGTGCGGAAAGTGCCAGATCCACGGTACTGGTTGCATTCAGGGTTATAATGGTGCTTCCGCTGAACAGGGAACTGGTGCCTACTGCCAGCGCTCTGGTGATGGTCGCACTGGGAACATTGGTTCCGTTGACTCTCACTGCAAAGGTAATGGTGGTGGCCACTGCCGCTGTCAGAGTCGTGGAATAGTTGATCTCATAGGTGCCTGCATTGGCTACTACAATGGTGTTTGCAGGTACATAGGTTGCATTTTTTACAGGACCGGCTGTAGCAAGAGGAATCTGTGTGGTTCCTCCCAATGTCAGATTCAGGGTCTGGGGCGCGGTACTGTACAAAGCGCCATAGGCATTGAGACCATTGGCAGGGCCGGTAGGGCCGGTGGCTCCGGTGACCCCGTCTGCTCCGGCCAGACCGGTGGGGCCGGTGGCTCCGACGGCTCCCGCAGGACCGGTGGCTCCGGCTGCTCCGGCTGGGCCGGTGGGACCGGTGGCTCCGATGGGGCCAGCAGGACCGGTGGGACCAGTAGCACCCGCAGGGCCAGTGGGACCGGTGGCTCCATCTGCTCCGGCTGGACCGGTGGGACCGGTAGCTCCAGCGGCTCCGGCTGGACCGGTGGGGCCGACTGCTCCAGCGGCTCCGGCTGGACCGGTGGGACCGGTAGCTCCAGCGGCTCCGGCTGGACCGGTAGCTCCCGCAGGACCGGCAGGCCCCTGTACTCCCTGGGGACCCTGGGGACCGGTGGCTCCGGCTGGACCAGTGGCCCCAGCAGCTCCGGCGGCTCCGGCGGGGCCCGTGGCTCCCGTGGCTCCGGTGGCCCCGTCAGCACCTGCCGGACCGGCAGCTCCCGGGGCTCCGGCTGGGCCCGTGGGACCGGTGGCTCCCGGGGCTCCGGCTGGGCCCGTGGCTCCGGCTGGGCCAGTGGCTCCCGCAGGGCCAGTGGCGCCTCGCTCTCCAGGTGCACCGGCTGCTCCGGCTGCGCCCATAGGACCCTGGACACCCTGGGGGCCTTGAGGGCCCTCTGCTCCTGCCGCTCCGGTGGGGCCGGTGGCTCCCGGGGCTCCGGTGGGACCGGTGACTCCGGCAGGGCCGGTGGCTCCCGTAGCTCCTGCCGCACCGGCAGGACCAGTGGCTCCCGTTGGGCCGGTGGCTCCCGGGGCTCCTGCCGGGCCGGTGGGACCGGTGGCTCCCGGGGCTCCATTTACACCATTTGCACCGGCAGGACCAGTGGCTCCCGTTGGACCGGTAGCTCCCGGTGCTCCTGCCGGACCCATGGCACCGGCAGCTCCCGTAGCTCCGGTGGCTCCTGCCGGGCCCATAAGTCCCATGGCTCCCGTGGCTCCGGCTGGACCGGTAGCTCCCGTGGCCCCAGTTGCTCCGGCAGCTCCGGCTGCTCCCATTGGCCCCGTAGCGCCGGTGGCCCCTGCAGCCCCGGCAGGACCTGCCGGACCCTGGACGCCCTGGGGTCCCTGGGGACCTACGGCTCCGGGCACACCCTGGGGCCCCTGTGCTCCCTGGGGACCCTGGGGACCTGCCGGACCGGTAGCTCCCGTAGCTCCGGCAACCGTTACCAGATCAAAATCAGGGGAGCTTCCCGGCAGCCCCATAGGAAAGTTTTTGTTTACCCGGTAGACCGAGCCGTTATAATACACCAGGTCTCCCTCATAGTACGTCTGTCCCGGATTAAAAGCCGTCACCTGGTCCAGCCCCGGGCCCATGGGGCCTGGTACTCCCTGGGGACCCATAGGCCCGGGAAATCCCTGGGGACCCATAGGGCCAGGAGGGCCTGCCGGCCCCTGGGGACCGCGGCAGCAACAGTTATGATTTGGCGGACACGGACAGCCTGGCCGGCAGCCGCAATTTCCTGCCCGGTTATTCTGACCACTTTCACAGCAGGCATCCTCGGAATTCCAATACATATAATCACTCCCTATTGATATACTTTGTCGTCTGGCCGGCTGTCCGGGGGAGTCCCCTTTCCTCCCGGCCTACTATCAGTATATGTCCTGTGTCCTGTTTGGTTCGTCCAGGAAATCATGGCTCCGCAAAGCTGAATCCTTGAAAACATTGTACGAAGCCTGAAAAGGAATTTGAAAAATGAAAGAAAAACAGAATTTAAGGCTAGTATGACCCACACCAATTGACCATATGTTTCGCTTGTCTAAATTTCCCCCTG